>JANPDZ010000954.1:0-8954 GCA_031431735.1 Acidobacteriota bacterium
CATTCGATTTTCCGTAATCTGTAATTTGTAATTTGTAATTTGTAATCTACACGGCTGATTATTTTCAAGTGCAGAAACGATTTGCAAGACATTTTCCAAATCCGAAAATTTCAATTCAAAAACAATAACCGTCTGCCTTCCCGAACAAATCATCCCGCTCGAATTTGCAGAGTTTTTCCGATGAATCTGTTCGATGATTGCAGATTTCGATTCGGCACTTTGCACTTTGCACTTTGCACTTTGCACTAATCCGACTTCCATCACGCCGCCGCCGATGCTTCCCGCCAAATTATCACAGGCGACAACCATCTTAAAGCCTTGTCTGCCCGGCGAACTGCCCGAACTTTCCGCGACGACGAGCAGCATTACAGATTCGTTTTTTTTTAATCTTTCGGCGGCAAATTGCCAGATGTCGAGTTCTTTATCCATTTGAAAAGAAAATTATTTTCCGGCATTCATTTTCTTTGCGGATTCACTATACAAATTCATCAAAACTTTTTCCGGTGTAAACGGCGCGTCAAATTTCGGTAAATTATCTTGATTAAATGCTTTAACAGCTTCACGAATCGCAAAATACGCACCGATGCCGTACATCAGCGGCGGTTCGCCGACGGCTTTTGAATTGAAGATCGCAAGGTTTTCACGCCCGGTCGCAAGCGGTAAAATTTCGATCTCTTTCGGAACGGAATAGATGTCGGGAATTTTGTAAGTCGAAAGCGCATTTGAGCGAAGTTTGCCCTGTGCATCGTAGAAAACTTCTTCCATCGTCATCCAGCCTAAGCCCTGGACAATGCCGCCTTCGATTTGCCCGTAATCGACGCTTGTATTCATCGAATTGCCGAAATCGTGGCAGGTTTTGACGTAATCAACTACGTAAATTCCGCGCCGGCAATCAACCGTCACGCCGACGATTGCCGTTCCATAGACGTGATAGGCGAACGGATGACCTTTCGCGACAGACCAGTCGAAATTAATTCCTTGGGTTGCGTAATGCGCGTGTTCGCTCAGGTTGACGCGCCGCAGATGCGCTTCCATAACAAGCGTTTGCCAATCCAAACTCGTCCTTTCGCCGTCCAGATAAACGAACTCGTTTTCAAATGAAACATCGTTCGCTTCGTTCGTAGTCCCGCCTTCAGGCGGAATCTTCTCTGCCGCTTCGTTCGTAGTCCCGCCTTTAGGCGGAATCTTCTCTGCCAAGGAAATTCCGCCTGAAGGCGGGACTACAAACGCATCGTCTTTTGTTAGTTCAACCGCGACATCTTTCAACCGCTCTAAAATCGTTTCGCAAGCCATTTGCGTGGCGCGTCCGTTCAGATCGGCGGCGGCCGATGCGGCGGTCGGTGAAGTGTTGGCGATTCTGAGAGTGTTCGTCGTGTGAACTTTTATTTTCTCTATCGGCAAAGAAAAAATGCGCGCCGCCACCTGCGCCATTTTCGTGTTGACACCTTGCCCCATTTCGACCGCGCCGGTCGAAACCGCGACCGAGCCGTCAGTGTACACGTGAACTAAGGATCGCGCCTGATTCATCGGCGTTTTGGTGAACGAAATCCCGAAACAGACCGGCATCAGCGCAACGCCTTTTTTGATGAACTTGTTTTGTTTATTGAATTTGTCAGCGTCGCTTTTTAATGCAGCAAAATCGTATTTCGCATCGGCTTGCGTCCAACTCGTGATTGCTTCCGATTTGGCAATTTGACCGTATGGAAATTCGTCGCCGTTTTCGATCAGATTTTTGTGCTGAATTTCCGATGCCGATACATTAAGTTTCTCGGCGGCGTGAGCGATTGCCGATTCGATCACGAACATTCCTTGGGGTCCGCCGAAACCGCGAAAAGCCGTGTTTGGCGGCAAGTTCGTCTTGCAAGAAAAGGCGGTCGCTGAAACATTCGGGATGAAATAGGAATTCGTACAGTGAAAAAGCGTGCGTTCGAGAACCGGCAAGGACAAATCGCAAGCCGCGCCAGCATTTTGATAAAACGTCGCTTCGTAAGCAACAATGCGCAAATCTTTATCCAGTCCGATTTTATAATCCGCCGAATAAGGATGGCGTTTGCCGGTCATTCGCATATCTTCCATCCGGTGAAGCGCGTATTTGACCGGTCGTTTCGTGAGTTGCGTGCCGACCGCACAAACCGCAGCCCACGCATTTGCCTGATCTTCCTTGCCACCAAAACCGCCGCCGAGCCGTGTCACATCAACTTCGATAAGATTCATCGGCAGAGTCGTGACGCGCGAAACGGTGCGCTGAACGGCGGTCGGACCTTGCGTTGAAGAATAAACGCGCATTCCGCCTTGTTCGGTCGGAATCGAATATGCGCCTTGTGTTTCGATGTAGAGATGCTCTTGCCCATTAACATCGGCGCGGCCTTCAAAAATATTTTCGCAAGTTGAAAATGTCTTTTCCGTGTCGCCTAATTTAAATCGTTTCGGCGGCGCGATAAGTTCGCCTTTGGCGTGTGCTTCGCGCTCGTCGGTAATAATTTCAAGCGGTTCAATTTCCGCCTTAATTTTCTTTGCCGCGTGCCGCGCTTGTTCTTCAGTTTCCGCCAAAACAATTGCGATCGGCATTCCGCAAAAATGCACTTCCGTATCTGCAAGCAACGGTTCATCGGGCAAAATTCCGCCGATCTGGTTTTCGCCGATCAAATCTTTGGCAGTAATGACCTTGACGACACCTTTTGCTTTCTCTGCTTCGGATGTGTCAACGCTTTTCAATTTCCCGTGTGCGAGGGGCGAATCATAAACACAAGCAAAAAGCGTCCCTTGAAGTAGAGGAACATCATCAAGATAAACCGATTCGCCGCGAACGTGCGATTTTGAGTCTATATTTTTCATCTTTGTTTAGACGGTTTCCAATTCCTTCAATTGTTCGGCAACGGCGCGGATAAACTCTTTGTTTGAAGTCAATTCTTCGATATTCTTTTTGATTTCCGTGTTTTCGTTTGCCAAATCTTTCTGCATTATTTTTCGTAGTTCGGCGTTGATCTGCGTTTGATACGGCGCAGCTTGCGCGTCGGAAGCGCGTTTTTTGAAATGTTCCAAAATGTCTAAATCAATCCGTAGAGTAATTTGAACTTTGATATTTGAAGGCAAAATGTCTTCCGGTTTGGCGACTCTCGTCGTCTGACGAAAACGATGCTTGCCGGGCTTTTGAATGTCGTCGTCCGTCCAACCTCTTTTCATCGCTTCGTCGTATTCCGCTTGTGTCACTTCCAAAATCAACTCTTTATCGGTTTTGCTCATAATAAATTTCTTCTTCTTTCGCTTTGCCTTTGCGGACGGAAATTATTCGGATACTTTCATCGTCGGTTTCGTCCGTCGGAACCGTAAATGAAACTCTCAACAATCTTTTTGATGAATTTCCAATTCTCAAATAACGAATCTCTTCGGCATCAGAATGTTCATCGTCGTAATCTTCAACGGCGTTTGAATCGAGAAAAACTTCTGCCGCTTCTTTGAAAGTAACGCCTTCGTGCTTTCTTTCATTTTCGACGGCTTTGATCTCATCCCATTCAAACGTCATATTTCAATTGTCTTTACTTGTAATTATTTGTCAAGATAATATTGAAAGAAACATCATCCAAATAAACTGATTCGCCGCGAACGTGTGATGCGCGAATCTATGTTTTTCGTTAAATTACGAAAAAATTGACTTAAAAAACTAAGTGGGCATATACTTTCTACAAATTATGAAAAAAATCTCCGTAAAGAATTCATTGTCCTTGTGTATCATTTTTTTAATAGCAATTTCAACTGGCTATTCGCAAACAGTGAAAACCTTGAAATTAGGGGAAAATGAATTTGTTGTCAGAATATATACCAAGCCTTATAAAAATCGCGTGATAGACCGCACTTTTGTCGTCGTTCATCATAACGAGCAGAAAGGTTTGGACGCCGCCAAAAAAGTGATTGCGGAGGACGGCGGAAGACTCGTTGAAGTCGTTTCAAAAACCGCGGACGGCAAGCCGCGAAGATATTTACATATTGATTTCGGCGATAAAACAAACGTCTGCGTTGACCCGAACCGGATTTACAGCATACGCGGGATCAGAAAGTTTTTTGCGGGTTATCCGCGCTCGGAAGACAACACGGAAGATGTTTGTTCGCCCGTCACGCCCGATATGTTCGACAACGACAATGATAACTTAGTTAAGGAAGTTTTCCGTTTCGGCGTTGAATTATTAAAAATTGTGACGAACAACGGTCGTCATAAATTTATCATCGGCGTTCATAATAACGTTGACTTAAAATTAGATGTGACAACGTGGAATCCGCCCGGCGGCGAAGCAAAAACGGCGGTCGGAATTTTTCTGGCAAATAGTGCGGCTCACGATGCGGTTATGGACAAAGACGATTTTGTATTGGTTTCAAACATCAATTTACTTGCCAAGATATTAAACTTTGGCGAGCCATACAACTTCGTGCTTCAGGAAGACAAAAAATATCTCGACAAAACACGGGAATCAACCGACGACGGCTCGATGTCCATCTATTTCGGCACGAAGTTTTGGGGAAAAACCAAACAGGTTTTTGA
This sequence comes from Acidobacteriota bacterium, assembly GCA_031431735.1. Classification (GTDB taxonomy): domain Bacteria; phylum Acidobacteriota; class Blastocatellia; order Pyrinomonadales; family Pyrinomonadaceae; genus JAFDVJ01. Next base: position 4,535 of record JANPDZ010000954.1, read on the forward strand.
TTATGTCAACATCGAAGCTCAGGGAAAAGAAGACGCGGAAGACGAATTCAAGCAACGGCAAACCCGTATGATAAGGCTCATCAATAAAATGAAATTGTAGTTTTATACCAAATTGCATTAAAAAATAAGGTGCAAAATTAATTTCAAAATCAGCTATGAGCTATGAGCTAACAGCTTATAGCTTTAGGACTTACGCAAAAGTAAAAACTATTTTCCGAAAGTCGCCGAAGGTGACAAATTTAATAGCGTCGGGTGCAACCCGACGACCTGACAAGCAAGCGTCGCGTCCTCGGAAAGGGACGAATTTGTTAGCAATTTGTTCGACGCTTACAGCGTCGGAGCGATTTTTGGTTTCAACGTCGGGTTTCACCCGACGCTATTAAATTAGTCGCCTTCAGCGACAAAAATGAACTTTGCGTAAGTCCTAAGCTTATTTTATGAAACTCTTTTTATCGCCCAACTTGGTGTTAAATCATAAAAACTTCGTCGAGATAAACTGACTTTGCCGCGCGCTTGTGATGCGTGAATCTACATTTTTCATAGAACCAATTTTACCACCGAAGACACAGAGAACACAGAGATTATTTATCAAAATAATTCACAATTATTTTGATTATAAATACTGCAAAACTAACAATGCCAAAAATTATAACGACTCCGAAAAAACTTAAAACCGCGCCTCTCAATACTTTTATCAAATGATATTTGTCGGAAACACCAACAAACTTAGAGCGTTGCATCAACCAAATGGATACGCCGACCAAAAGAATAAACGCGGAGAATACAAATAAACCGAATAGAGTCAAAAGCGGTGCAATGAAGAAAAATAAATTCATAAATCCTTCGTGTTCTTCGTGACTTTGTGGTGAATTATTCCTGAAACATCCCAAACAACTCGACAAAATGCGCCGTGAAAAGCTGTCTGGCAAGCAATCTTTTATATTCTGTCGAACCGCGCACGTCGGAGATCGGGTTGATCTCGGTTTGGAGGATTTCGTTTGCTTCGGCGATTGTCGTTTCGTTGATTTCTTTGCCGCGCAAAAAACGGGAAGTTTTTCGCAAGTAAAGCGGGACGGGAGCGACTCCGCCGGCGGAAACGTGCGCGTCTTTGATCAAACTGCCTGCGACTTGCAAACTCACGCCCGTGTTGACCGAGGCGATGTCGAGATAGGTGCGTTTGCAAACCTTTTCAAAATTGAAATGCGTGAAATCTCTTTGGAAACGGATTTTGGTTATGAATTCGTCTTCGCTTTTCGCTAATTGTTTGTAGCCGAGATAGAAGTCTTTGAGTGCGATTGTGCGTTTTACACCCTTGCTTACGCGCGGGTTTCCGCCTTCGTCTGCGAACGAATCCAATTCTATTTCCGCGTCAAGCGCGAGAAACCATGCGGTCATATCGCCGATTGGCGAAGCGTTGACGAAGTTTCCGGCGAGCGTCGCCATATTGCGGATCGGCGTTGACGAAACGAGTTTTAAGTGTTTGTAGAGATTGGGAAAAAAGTTTTGCATCAACGAAGATTCGAGCAGATCCGTAACGACGACGGACGCGCCGATTTCGATGAATTCACCCGATTCTTTGATAAATCTCAGTTCGGAATTATCAAAAAGATTTTCTGCTTCGACATCAACCATTTCTTCGGGTTTTTGGACGTATAGGTCTGTTCCGCCACTGACGAAGGATTTAGGATTTGGGATTTGGGATTTTGGATTTTGTTCAGCGGAATTTGAGATTTGAGATTTGAGATTTGAGATTTCTAATAATCTTTCTTTGATTTCGGCAAAATATTCGGGAACGATTTCTTTTTGAATTGCGATACTCAAAGTCTCCGCGTCCCCGCGTCTCTCCGTCTCCGCGTCTCTCCGTCTCTGTGTCTCCGCGTCGCACAATCTTAAAGCCGCGCGTTCGATTGACTTGTAGCCCGTGCAGCGGCAGATGTTTCCGTCAATTGCAGAGATTGCCATTTCGGCGGTTTTCGGCGCATTGTCAATGCAGAAGCCGGTCAACGACATCACAAAACCGACGGTGCAGAAACCGCATTGCGTGCCTGATTCGTCAACCATTGCGCTTTGAACTTGCGTGAGTTCGCCGTTTTCTTGGTTGATGCCTTCGACCGTCACGATATGTTTGCCGCGAGCATTCGCAATTGGCATCAGGCAAGATGTCTGCGTTCGGTATTTGACCGAATCTTCCAAAAGCTCGCCGACAAGAATCGTACACGCGCCGCAATCGCCTTCGCGGCAGCCGATCTTGGTGCCCTTCAAATTTTTGTGATAACGCACAAAATCCAAAACCGTTGAGCCTTTCGGCAAATCGGTTTCGATTGTTTGATTGTTCAAAATAAACTTAATCATAAAAACTTTGCCCATGAAAAACACGAAACAAACAAAAATTAAATCAAGTTTTTTGTGTTTTTAGTCTATGCGCGTGGGCTGAATCTTAATACTTACGAATCAAAATCACGCCGAGCGTGATCAACGCCGCGCCAAGCACGCGCATTAGATTGATCGGTTTTTCCGGCACGCCGAGCCAGCCGAAATGGTCAATCAAAATCGTCACGAGCATCTGTCCGCCGATTGCGGCACTAAATGCCAGCGCGCCGCCGATGCGCGGAACGACCATCGCCATCAGGGAAACGAAAAAAGCGCCAAGAAATCCGCCGATCCAGGCAATCAAAGGCGCGTCCTTTGCCGAAGCCAGACCGCTCAAAGGAACGCCCGTCAAGAGCATATAAACAAACAGCGCGACTGTTCCGACGACAAACGAAATAAATGCCGCCGAGATCGGACTGCCGACATAACCCGCCAATTTGCTGTTGACGGTCGCCTGTGTCGGCATCGCTATGCCCGCTAAAAGCGCGAGAAAGATGAAAAAATAATTGTTGAAAAATGAAGCCACTTTAATGGTGAATGGTGAATGGTGAATGATGAATGAAAAACTTAATTAACCATTCATCATTCACCATTAATTAATATTCAGTTTTGTCGGTTTTATTCGCCCAATTTTCAAAGACCATCAATCCTTCATCGCGGAGAAAATTAATGCTTTCGATTCTTCGCTCCGCAATCGGACGTTCGAGTTCTTCGTAGATCAACTGGTCATCGAATCCGATTTCTGCCGCATCTTCACGCGTGCAGGCGAAAAACATCTTCGCGGGGCGCGCCCAGTAAATCGCGCCGAGACACATCGGGCACGGTTCGCACGAAGTATAAATTATGCAATCTTCAAGCTGAAAACTATTTAACTTATTGCACGCCACACGGATCGCAACGACTTCGGCGTGGGCGGTCGGGTCATTGGTCGAAGTGACGCGGTTACATCCTTCGCCGATTATTTCGCCGTCACGCACGACGATCGCGCCAAACGGTCCGCCGTCATTTGCATCAATCCCGTTTTGCGCCAATTCAATTGCGCGGCGCATGAATTCTTTATCTTGTTCGGTCATTTATTGTTTCGGTTTAACTTTTATCTCAAAAACTTCCTTCCATTTTTTACCGGTGATGAAAATTCTATCGGTTGATTCGTCATACGCGATTCCATTTAAAACATCAGCATTCTGATTTTTTTTCGATTGCTCATCGGCGAGTTGGTTTAAATCAATTCGTCCCAAAAGCTTTCCGGTCGCCGGGTCGATCCGCACGATCCAGCCTTTTTCCCAGATGTTTGCCCAGATTTCGCCTTTAATATATTCGAGTTCATTTAACTTAATTAACGGATTTCCTTTTTCGTCATTAACAACGATCGTGCGGATGGTTTCAAAAGTTTCGGGATTGACAAAGTGGATGATGTGCGTTCCGTTGCTCATGATCAGATTCGACCTGTCGTGTGTGATACCCCAGCCTTCGCCCGCATATCGAAATTCTTTAAGCAATTTGAAATCCTTTAAATCATAGACAAAAGCGACGTTTTCTTGCCAGGTGATCTGGTAAATTTTCCCGTTGAAAACCGTAATTCCCTCACCAAAATAATCTCCGGCCAGATCGGTTTTTTGCAAAACCTTGCCGCTTTCGATCTCAACCTTTCTCAGCGAAGAATGAAAACTATCGTCTTTCCGTCCGCCGGTTCCTTCATAGAAAAAACCGTCCCAAAAGACCAAACCCTGAGTAAAAGCCGTCGGATCGTGTTTGTAGGTATTGACAATTTCGTAGGTATAGACAGGTACGCTATTGCTTTTCACGGTATTGTTTGAATTGCTCGCGTTTGTGTTAACGACATTCGCAGGTTTATTTGTATTATTCGACGTGCCGTTGCAGGTCGAAAACAAAAAGACGAGTAAAATTAAAATATAAAGACGCATAATTTTTAGTCGAGAGTCGAGAGTCGAGAGTCGAGAGTCGAGAAAATCATTTAACTCTCCACTCTCCACTCTCGACTCTCTACTGTTTTTTCAGTGCTTTATCAATTGCATCGCGAAAGCCTTCC
>JANPDZ010000955.1:0-3583 GCA_031431735.1 Acidobacteriota bacterium
TTTCAGCCTCGAAGAGGCGAAATATAATAGCCCAATGCGGAGCGTTGGGTGGCGGACGGCAAATTTTCAAGCCCTGCAAGGGCGACATCCGCCGATTGCGCCCTTGCAGGGCTTGGCGTGGCGATGGTTTTTGACCTGGCGAGGTGCGCCAGGCTATTATATTTCGCCTCTTCGAGGCTGAAATCCGGTCGCAAAAACTTGTGTAGATACTAATGGTTTTAACTCGTGGACTTGAAAGTTCATAAACAAAGGCTTTAGCCGAATTTCAAAATTAAAATTTATTCCTTATCGCTTTAGCTAAAGCTGATAAGGAATATTATTCATTATGAGTTTGGCTAAAGCCGAAGATTTGATTTCAAACAATTCCACTAGTGGTGCTTGGCGGAAATTTCCCAACAGGGAAAAATCAATTCGACTGTCTCCGAAACACCATTTGTAGTGAGCTTTGACTGTGGTGTTATTTCAGCCCAGCACCACTAGCTGAAGACGCGTGGCAATTTATAAATGACTACAAAACTTAAAACCAAGGCGTTACCAAAAGATATTGAACAAGCTGGAAAACCGGTCGCATAATGAAACTAACGATTCCGAAATAGATCAATGCCATCAAAATAAGAAACCCGAATTGCTCCATCAGATCGAAGAACGGCTTGAAACTCGCGGGCAGAAATGTTGATAAAACCTTGCTGCCGTCAAGCGGCGGAAAGGGCAGCAGATTGAATATTGCCAGCGAAATATTCAGAGTTATCAGATATTTGAAAAGCGTGATGATAATTTTGCCGAAACCCTCGACAAAACTTTCATCATTAAAAAATCCGTAAGAGATCAAAAGTTTGAAGATCGTAAAACTGATCACGGCGATCAGGATATTCGCCAAAATTCCGGCAATCGAAACCATCACGTTCGCCTGTTTGTATTTTGCCCATTTATTCGGATTTACGGGCGTCGGTTTGCCCCAGCCGATCAGCGGAATACTTGCCCAGTTTCCGCCCATTGCGCCGAAAACAAAACTGATGATCGGCAAAAGCAACGTGCCGACCGGATCGGTATGTGCGACCGGATTGAGCGTCACACGCCCGAGCATATATGCCGTGTCATCGCCATATTTGTAAGACATCCAGGCGTGCGCGGCTTCGTGGGCGGAAATCGCGAGCAGCAGAACGACCATATAAATAATCAAATTTGAAACCAGATCTATCAGGTTTATATCACCCATAACTTAATTCTCCGTTAAAAAAAACTCGCCGAATTTGCAAGTCATCACTCGTTTTTGTTAGTGTCAAAACAAATAATTTCGTTGTTTTTACAATTAAATTGTGCCATTCTTTTAGCACAAAAGAAAATTCCAAATTTCATATTTCAAATTCCAAATTGAAAATCTGAAATCTGGAATCTGAAATCTGGAATCTGAAATCTGAAATCTGAAATCTGAAATCTGGAATCTAATCAAATATGCAGAAATATATTGTCGTGATTGCCAGCGAACATAAAGGGAACGAATTTCTCGAAGAATGTCAGAACGCGGGTTGGCACGTGACGCTCGTCACACGCAAGGATTTACTTGATTATCCGTGGGTTTGGACGAGTATCAACGAAGTCAAAACGGTCGAACCCCATGCCGCGCCCGAAGAATATATTCGCGTCATTACGAATATCGCCGGAAGTCAGCCGATTGATCGCGTCGTCGGTTTGGACGAATTCGATGTGCTGACTGCGGCAAAAGCGCGGGAACATCTGCAAATCGAAGGCATCGGCAATTCTTACGCGCTGCGCTTTCGCGACAAACTGCGGATGCGGAATCTGGCGGCGCAAATCGGCTTGCCGTGTCCCGAATTTGTCGGCGTTTTCAACTTAAAGGGCATTAGCGAATATTTGGAAACGACCGAAGCGCCGTGGGTCGTCAAACCCAGAACGGAAGTTTCGGCGTTCGGCATTCGCAAATGTGAAACGGCCGGGCAGGTCTGGGACGTTCTGACCGATCTCGACAACCGCAATACATGGCGCGATCATCCGTCGCAATTTCTGATCGAACGTTTTATTGCAGGCAAGGTCTATCACGTTGATTCGGTCGTCGCGGATGGCAAGATCGTCGCCTCCGGTGTCAGCGAATACGGCACGCCGCCGTTCAGCGTGTCGCATCACGGCGGCGTTTTTACGACATTTACCGTGCCGTATAAATCGAAAGAACGCAAAGAGCTTGAAAAACTTAATCAGCAACTGCTCGAAGGTTTTGGATACAAACAAGGCGTTGCGCACGCCGAATTTTTGCAGTCAGCGGCGACGGGCGAATTCTTTCTTTTAGAGGTCGCGGCACGCGTCGGCGGCGCGTATATCGCCAATGTTCTGGAGCAGGCGAGCGGCTTTAGTCTCTGGCGCGAATGGGCGCGGCTTGAAACTGCGACACCGGAAAATCCATACAAAGCCCCGAAACTTCGCAAAGATTTTGCCGGAATTGTATTGTGTCTGGCAAAAGATGAGCAGCCCGACACGTCACATTACACCGACCCGGAAATTGTCTATCGCGTCAATAAACCGAAACACGTCGGTTTGATCTTTTATTCAAACAAACAAAAAAGAATCAGCGAACTTTTGCAGACTTACACGGAAAGAATCACGAATGATTTTCTCGCGGTTGCGCCTGCGAAAGAGCGTTACGATGATTGAGATTTGACATTATTTTTGGCAAAATCATAATATGAACGACCTGATAACAATTTCGCCGGATGTGCAAAGCGGAACACCTGTTTTTGCGGGGACGCGAGTTCCGGTCAAAAATTTATTCGATTATCTGAAAGGTGGCGACACAGTTGATGAATTTTTGGAAGATTTTCCATCCGTGAAAAAAGAACAAGTTCTGAAATTGCTTAGTTTAGCCGAACATACATTCACTTTTACGGAAGCCGAAGTTTATGAAGAAAGTTTTGCTTGACGAAAATCTACCGAAGCAATTAAAAAAGTATTTTTCCGCAGAATTTGAAGTTGTTTCCGTTCCCGATTTGGGTTGGCAAGCGAAGAAAAATGGCGAACTTTTGGCGGCAATGGACAAAGCGGAAATAGATTATCTTCTCACTTCCGATAAAAGTTTGCGTTATCAGCAAAATCTTGAAAAATTTGAGGTTAAAGTTGTTGTTCTGTTTTCTTTCGACAATCGCTTGAAAAATTTGATTTCAAAAGTCGGCGAAATTGAAGCCAAAATTATCGAAGCAGACAAATCTGATAAAATCATTGAAATTGATATTCGTGAAAAATAAACTCTGCTAGACACTCAAATTCATTTCGCGTATCCTTAACTCTTTTATGTTTGGCGATAACAACTCACCCGAAATTTTAGATCACGATTTAAATCATTATTTTCCCGAACTCCTCAAATTCGGCTCAATCGAGGAGACGGAAAAGTCGGAAGTTTATCAAAAGATCAAACCGACGGTCGAGCGCATTTTGAATGCCGTCGTGCAAGAGAATTTTGCCCTGTCAGAACCGCGTGCGGTAGCGGCGGGGTTAAACACCGTGATGCACTGCTGATCGTCAATACACAAAATGGCATCGAGTGAAGAGTTGATGATGGCCGCCATGCGGTTCTCGC
>JANPDZ010000956.1:0-21987 GCA_031431735.1 Acidobacteriota bacterium
CTGCGCCGGCGACTTCGGCGGTTGCCATTGCGCCGGTGAAAGCCATTCCCGCCGCTTGTTTGCGGGCGCGTTGGCGTTCTAAGCGTTCGAGGCGTTCCATTTCTTCCTGTTCGTCTTTGACGACGATTTCGAGGTTGAACAATGCCTTGCTCGTGTTGGTGTCAATGCGGTCGAGCATATCCTGAAACATATCGAACGACTGCTTTTTGTATTCGACGAGCGGATCTTTTTGCCCGTAGCCGACGAGTCCGATGCCTTGTTTCAAATGATCGAGCGAGAGCAGATGGTCTTTCCATTGCGAGTCAATGATATTGAGCATAATGTAACGCTCATACGCCCGAAGCGATTCGCTTCCGGCGAGCTTTTCCTTCTCGGCGTAGTTGCCCGAGGCTTTAAGCCAGACGGCTTCGGCGATCTGGTCGGCGTTCATCGTTTTGAAATTAACGTCGGCATCAACCGCCGGATCAACCGCGTAGATGCTTTCGATTTCCGCTGCGTAAGTATCAACGTCCCAATCTTTTGGCGCGATGTTCTGAGCCAGGAAACTGTGCGTGAGATCGTGAAGGAGGTCACGCGCGACGCCCTTTTCGCCTAACAGATATTCGCGGTGTTCAGGTTCAAACATCAATTGGCGGCGCAGACCGTAAATTGTCTCGCGCTGTTTGTTCATCACGTCATCGTATTTCAAGACGTGTTTACGCGTTTCAAAGTTACGCGCTTCGACCGCCTTTTGCGCGCGTTCGATCTGCTTGGAAACGGTGCGCGATTCGATCGCGACGCCTTTTTCCATCCCGAGCCATTCCATCATCGAACGAACTTTGTCGCCCGCGAAAATGCGCATCAGATCGTCTTCGAGCGAGAGCACAAAACGCGAACTTCCGGGATCGCCCTGTCGTCCGGCACGACCGCGAAGCTGATTATCAATCCGCCGCGATTCGTGTCGTTCGGTGCCTAAAATATGTAAACCGCCCACCGCGACGACTTCTTTATGTTCCGCTTCAACGACGCGTTTTGCCTTTCGCAATTCTTCTTCAAATTGTTCGGGCGTCGCTTCGTCGGGGTTGATCTCCATCCGCTTGAGATATTCACGCGCCAACGATTCGGGATTGCCGCCGAGCAGAATATCGGTTCCGCGTCCGGCCATATTGGTCGCGATTGTAATCGCGCCTTTGCGTCCCGCCTGCGCGATAATCTCGGCTTCGCGTTCGTGATATTTCGCGTTCAAAACATTGTGCGGAACGCCGATCTTCTTTAATTTGTCGGCGATCAGTTCGGAATTTTCAACCGAAACCGTGCCGACCAGAACGGGTTGCCCGTGTGCGTGAAGTTCTTTTATCTCGTCAATCACCGCGTCCCATTTTTCGGGCAGCGTGCGGTAGATCATATCGGAATGATCTTTGCGAATCATCGAACGATTCGTCGGAATAATGACGACATCAAGTCCGTAGGTCGTCCCGAATTCTTCCGCTTCGGTTTCCGCCGTGCCCGTCATACCGGAAAGTTTTTCATACATCCGGAAGTAATTCTGCAAAGTGATCGTGGCGAGAGTTTGGTTTTCGCGTTCGATCTTGACACCTTCTTTGGCTTCGACAGCTTGGTGCAATCCGTCGGACCAACGTCTGCCCGCCATCAATCGTCCGGTGAAATCGTCAACGATGATGACCTCGCCTTCCTGCACGACGTAGTGATGGTCTTTTTTATACAGAGTGTGCGCTTTGAGTGCCTGTTCGACGCAGTGCAGCAATTCCATGTTGGCGGGATCGTAAAGATTGGAAACGCCGAGAATTTTCTCGGCTTTCGTGACGCCCGCTTCGGTCAGTACCGCCGAGTGGTTTTTCTCGTCAAGCAGATAATCGCCCGTCGTGACCTTGGTTTCTTCGTCTTTATGTCCGCGTTCAAAGTGCGGAATAATTTCGTTTGCCGTGCCATATTTGTCGGTTGCCTCGTCCGATGCGCCCGAAATAATAAGCGGTGTCCGCGCTTCGTCAATCAAAATCGAGTCAACTTCGTCAATGATCGCGAAATAATGGTCGCGCTGAACCAACGATTCAACGTCAAACTTCATATTGTCGCGCAAATAATCGAAACCGAATTCGTTGTTCGTGCCGTAGGTAATGTCGGAAGCGTAGGCTTCTTTGCGCTCGTAATCGTCCATATCGTTTTGGATACAGCCGACCGATAAGCCCAAAAATTCGTGAATCTTGCCCATCCATTCCGAATCGCGCAAAGCTAGATAATCATTAACTGTGACGATATTGACGCCGCGATCTGTCAAACCATTTAAGTACGCGGGCAGAGTCGAAACCAATGTTTTACCTTCACCGGTCCGCATCTCGGCGATTCTGCCTTGATGAAGCGCGATTCCGCCGATTAGCTGGACGTCGAAATGACGCATGCCCGTCACTCTGACGGACGCTTCGCGCACCGTAGCAAACGCTTCGGGCAAAAGCTCGTGCAAAACTTCTTGTTCGCGTTTGCGACGTTCGATTTTGTCGGTAATTCCGTCGAGCGCGCTTTGAATCCGCGCCTTGAATTCTTCCGTTTTCGCCTTTAATTCATCATCCGAAAGCTGCTGCATCGAAGGTTCGAGCGCGTTTATTTGGTCAACCGTCGGCTTGACCTTTTTCAAAAAAATGTCGCTACTGCTGCCAAATATCTTTTTAACTATTTTGTCTGCAAAACTATTAACTGCCATATCATTTTCTCCAATGAGGTTCAGAGTTACGCCTTAAAGCGTAATTAACTAGATTGCAATATCGCGCCTCAAGGCGCAACTCTGAACTAAAAAATTATTAAAGTTTAGGCGATTGGTTTGGTTGGAAGGACACGAAAATTATTGAAAAATCTTTTGTCATCGAAGATGACCAACAATATAGCGTAGGGTGAAACCCTACGAATTCGATAACAAGATTCCGACGCTGAAAGCGTCGAACAAATTAACCGCCGATGTTGCTCACTTTCAGCGAGCGACGGAAATTTGCTTCATTCCTAGCGATTCTCGCTAGGCTATATTGTTTGTCGCCGTTGGCGACATTTCAGATTTTCAAATAACTTTCGGAAATTCTTCGCTTCCGCTCGCCGCCGTTATTGTGCGTCTGTTCGGGCAAGCAAAGCGTCTATCGAACCGCGAGGTAAACGGGTGACAACGAAAACCTGATTGTTTTCAAATGTGATTTTCGTGTTTTCAGCAACAATTTTTGTTTTTGTTGCATTTTGGGTGGCTGCAATGTTATCGAGATAGAATTTTAACTGATCGAAGAAAGCAGAAACGTCTGTTTCACGATCGGCGGCAACCGGACTGTTGTTACTGATTTTGATCTTTATTTCAAGGCTTTTGCCTTCAAGAACAAAATCATAATCCGAACCGTGCGAATAAATATTTCCAAGTCCGAGATAGGCTTTCTGATTGTAGAGGCGGCGTGCGATTTTGATCGCGGCTTTTTCAAGTGCCTCGTCCACGTCAGAATTGATCGAACCGGAGCCCAAATAAGAAGGTGAATTATCGCTTTCGCAAAATGCGAGCCCTTCGATCTGAAAAGTATTTTTAGCATTCCAGTTAAAGGATTTTTTTCGGGATAGATTATCCAATTCCTGAACGAGACCGAGAATTGACTCAGCAAACAGATCTTCATCCGGCTTTTTATCTAAATCGTCCTCAATAACGATCTCGTTTTTAATATCAAACCCGCGCGTTGTTGCCGCCTGCGCCAAAACCGTCGGCATCGCGCCGCCTGCGAGCACCAAGCCGAGATAAACGCTCAGTGTCGTCAGGAAAACTATCGAATTGTAGTTTTTGCGGTTGTTCATTTAACTGCTTTTTTATTGCTGTCTTTCACTGGTGAGGTGCTTTGCGCTTTGGTTTCTTCCGGTTTTTCGGGTTCGTTTAATTTGCGCGTGATCATTTCCAAAGCAGTTGCTTTCGGAAGGACAAAATTTAATACAAACTGTTTTGTGTTTTCCGGATTAACTGCCGCTTTGGCATTGCTAAGCAAAACTTTTTCGTCTTCGCCCAATTTCTTAAAGCCGTTTTTGTCTAACAGTAAAGCACCGCTGATTATGCCGCCGATACCGCTTGAAACAGTATTTGCTCTTTCAGGTGTCGGCAGATCCGAAGTAATAATGACCTGCAAATTGTCATTGTCCTGAACGACCGTAAAATTGATTTTTTCGATACCTTGTGCCTGCAGATAGCCGAGCCAACCGCTGTCACCGATCGCCGCAATCGCTTGCTTGGCGACTTCAATCATTTGCTCGTTGCCTTCGGTTTTCAGTATCCGCGATTTTGGCTGCTTGGTTTTCTTATCAATCGTTACGTCCAACTTGCCTTCTTTGGTCAAAACGCCGTCGGCAACAACCGTGAAATTCTGGGTGAGATCAACTTCTTTTTTCTCGACTTTGGCTTTGAAATCAGAGGCGAGTTTTTTCAATGGTATTTTGTTGATGACAACACCCGGAACCGTTTCATTTTTGACAGGTGTTTGGTCTTTGGTTTCCTTATCAGTATTATCTTTATCCGCCGTGGTGTCAGGCTTGAAAGTCGGTAATTTATTTGGCGATGTATTGCTCGGCACTGACTTATTTTTCTGTGTTTTTACCTTTTGATTTTTTGGAAAATTAGTCGTCGGGTTATTGCCGTTGACGGTGCCATACGGCGAAGTCGGCAGATCGCCGATGATCCCTCCGGAATTTGCCGGCGGCAGCTCTTGCTTTTGATTCATTAAACCGCCGCCGCCGCTTGTCGGATTCGGAATGCCCGGAATATCCTGAAATCCGTCGGTATTAGTCGGAAAACTTCCGTCAGGATTCAATTGTGCGAGTTCGGGATTCGATAGTCCGAAATAACCTTCGGGATAGTAGAGTTTATCGGCGACATTAACAAACGTAATTTCGTCGTTCTCCGTTAATTCGGTCGGCGTGTAGTCATCGATAACATATTTACTGTCGGTAGTTAAGATCGTACTGCCGACATAAAGCGTATCAATCACCTGACAAACTTTTCCGACGAGCGGACTGTCGCAGCCTTTTTTCGTCAAAAGATTCGTCTGTCCGACAATCAACAGCGCGAGAATGTTAAAAACGGCAGAAAACGCCAGGATCTTATAAATTCGCTTGCTAAAATTCCAGTTTTTGACTTCGTAACTTTGAAATAATTCCTGCTCTTGCATACATTTAATACCAATATATATAAATTTTAAAAATTAGCGATAAAAACTTGCTTTTTATTATAGATGCCCGTCCGAAAGAATCGGTTGCGAAACAATTTGATATTTTATCACTTTTCGGCGGCAATTGAAAGCAATAGACTTTCCCGCGTAAAACCTTTAAGATTAGCTTACAATGGCTCGCTCGCGTAACGAAAATAAAGGCAAACGAAACAATCGGGAAAGAATCGGTTCAAATATCAACCGCTACAAGGAACGAAATTTCAAACGAGAACTTGCAGACAAAAGTTTCAATGACCCGCGTCCGGCGGAATTAAACGTCGCGCAAAAACGTGCGCTTGAAAATCTTCTCGGCGGCATCGGCACGCCCGAACCGACGCCGCTCGTGCCTGACGATTTTCAGATCGAAGCCTTGCAAGCGATTGAAACTGAAGACGTTCTTGTGACCGCGCCGACCGGCAGCGGCAAAACCTGGATCGCCCGCGAAGAAATCAGAAGATTGCTCGAACAAGGAAAACGCGCCTGGTACACAACGCCGCTCAAAGCTCTGACGAATTCAAAATATCAGGAATTCGGCGCGGAATTCGGCTTTGAAAATGTCGGAATTTTAACGGGCGACCGCAAAGAAAATTGGGACGCGCCGCTGATCGTCGGAACAACCGAAATCTACCGCAATCAATTGTTTGACGCGCTTCGCAGCGGCGAACAGGTCGGCACCGATTTCGTGATTTTGGACGAAGCGCATTATCTCGCTGACGAAGAACGCGGACACGTCTGGGAAGAAGCGATAATCCTCAGTCCGCCGCGAATCCGGCTTTTGCTTCTTTCGGCAACGATCGGAAACGCCGAAGAATTTGCCTCATGGATCGAAGAAGTGCGCGGTTCAAAGGTCAGAATTATCAACCGCGCCGGAACTCGTCCCGTCGAACTCCGCGCCGCTTTCCTTGCGCCAAATACTCAACTTTTTCCGCTTTTTAATGAAGAAGGAAAATTCAACCGCGAACTCGAACGATTTGCCCAACAAGAAAACCGCTACGAACGATGGCGGCGGTAGTGTTCAGTCAAGGTTGAATTGACGGCAACTTGTCAGAACCCCGAGCGGTAGCGAGCAGGTAAAGTCGCTACCGCTTCTGGTTCTGACAAGCAAGTCGCTACCGCTCCTGGTTCTGACAAGCAAAAAAATTCTTCTCAAATCAGGAATGAAAATTGCGTCAAACACTATTGGTTCTGTGATTTTTACAGTCTCAGGTAATTAATTGGGGAAATTTTCGCATTTTGGTGCGAACTTTCCCGCAAGGCGATTTTAAAATCTACATAAAAACGGTTTTTTGTCTTTTTTATGACTAACCAGGCACTGTAAGAATGTCTGTTGCTGTCAATAATAAGGAGAAAATCATTATGAGAAGTTTTAAGAAAATAGCTTTGGCAGTATCTATAATACTATCGCTTTCAATTGTTTACAGTTTTTATTCAAAGAAGTTTTCGGCGGTCGAGTTACCGCTTAATTCCAATCAATCATTGGTCGAAAATACGGTTTCAAATGAGATTCAAGTTGAAAATGAAACCGTCAAGCAACAAAAAATCGCCGAAAATTACGGCAAGATTCCGCTTCATTTTGAACCGAATCAGGGACAAACCGATGAAAGCGTAAAATTTTTCGCGCGCGGCAAAGGCTACGGAATTTTCCTGCAAGATAAATCGGCAACGCTTGTTTTACAAGAAACTAAAGACCAAAAACCAAATTCCAAAAACCGCACGGCAGTTTTGCAAATGAATCTGGTCGGCGCAAATTCGGCGGAAAGCGTCGGGCACGAAGAACTTCCGAGTAAAACAAATTATTTTATCGGGAACGACGCTTCAAAATGGCAGACGAATCTTTCAAATTACGGTAAAGTCAAATTTGAAAAAGTTTATAACGGCGTTGATCTGGTTTATTACGGCAATCAACGCCGTTTGGAATATGATTTCGTCGTTGCGCCGAACGCCGACACGAATCAAATCAAACTGAATTTTAAAGGTGCGAAATCCGTCAAAATTGATAAAAAATCGGGCGATCTTCTGCTTGAAACCGCGCTCGGCACAATTCGTCAGCACAAGCCTTTTGCGTATCAGGAAATTAACGGCGAAAAACGCGAGGTCGCCGCGATTTATTCAATCGAAAACCAAAACCCAAAACCCAAAGACCAAAACCCAAACACAGTTTCATTTAAACTTGCCGATTATGATAAATCGAAAGAGTTGGTTATTGACCCGATTCTTGCATACTCAAGTTATCTCGGCGGCAGCAGCAGCGATTACGCAACAGCAATCGCGGTTGATCCGAGCGGTAATTCATATATCACCGGCTACACGCTTTCCGTCAATTTTCCGGTCACACAAGGCGCGCTAAAAACGACGCTGTTGCCGATCGGGTCAACCGTTTACGGCTTTGACGCGTTTGTGACAAAAATAAGCGCGACCGGAACACAGTTTGTTTATTCGACCTATCTGGGAACGAATGCAGGTTCTGATTATGGTTACGGAATCGCGGTTGACGCAAGCGGAAACGCCTACATCACAGGCGCAACCGACACGGCGAGCTTTCCGATCGTCAATGCTCAACAACCAGCTTACGGCGGCAACGGCGATGCTTTTATCGCTAAACTCAATCCGACCGGTTCGGCACTTCTTTTTTCGACATTTTACGGTGGAAGTTTTTCGGATAACGGGCAAAGAATCCGGCTGGCTAACGGCGATCTGTATCTGACAGGCTCGACCACTTCGTCAAATTTTCCGACGACCGCCGGAGTTTTGAAACCAGCTCCGTGTTCGGGCGCGGGTTGTACGGTGATGGGAAGCGATGCGTTTGCCGCCAAATTCAACACGAACGGAAGCGCGCAATGGGCGACGCTTTTGGGCGGCAGCAACGCCGAATTTGCAAACGATTTGGCGATTGATGCAAATACTAATTCCTATCTTGTCGGCTACACATTTTCAACCGATTTTCCGGTTTCAGCGGGCGCGTTTCAAACGACTTACGGCGGCGGAACGGATGGATTTGTCGCCAAAATAAATTCAAGCGGAACCGCTTTGGCTTATGCAACTTATCTCGGCGGCGGTTTGCAATCCGATAGAATTTGGGGCGTTGATGTTGACGCGGACGGCAATGCTTACGTTACGGGACAAACCGAAAACACAGCGTTTCCGACAACTTCGGGTGCGTTTGATGTAAGTTTCAATAACAGCTCCGATGCGTTTTTGACGAAAATCAATTCGACCGGAACCGGTCTGGTTTACTCGACATTTTTGGGCGGAACAGGTGCGGATAAAGCCTTTGCTGTCAAGGTTGCGTCAAACGGCGAAGCCCTGATCGGCGGCGAAACAGGTTCGGCAAACTTGAATTTTCCGCTTCGTAACTCACTGCAAGGCAATCTCGGCACGATGTTTCTGACGCGCTTTAATGCTTCGGGAAGCGACCTTGTTTTTTCGTCTTTGCTCGGCACGGGCGGCGTTAAAGACATCGCACTCGACGCCCAAAGCAACGCCTTTTTAACGGGCGAAGCGCATTATGTCACGACCACGCAAAATGCTCCGCAAACGACTCGCGGAAATCCTTCGAGCTCATCTATTCCCGACGGTTTCGTAATGAAAATCGGCACGACGGATGAAACGGCGGCGGTTTATTCGATCAGCGGCACGATCAGCGACGCGGGAATTCCGGGCGGTCAAACCATCGTTACTTTGAGCGGGACTGTCAATCGTGCGATGATTTCGAATTCAAACAGACAATATTCATTCGGCGGGCTGCCGGCAGGCGGAAATTATACGGTTTCGGCACGGAGAATCGGTTATCTGACTTCGCCCGAAAGTGCGGTTTTCAACAATCTTCAGGCAAATCAGTTTGCCGATTTTACGATCTTGCCGAACGCTCCGCCCGTCGGTATGATCACGAGTCCGGCACACGGCACGACTTACACCACGCCCGCGACGATCACGATTCAGGCTGAGGCTTCCGATCCGGACGGACACGCGATTGCGAAGGTTGATTTTGTCGCATATTCAAGCGCGACCGGAAACGTTCCGCTTGGAACAGATACGACCGCTCCGTATGAATTTACGTGGACAAATGTTCCGCTCGGAACCTGGTCTTTACATGCAATTCCGACGGATGAATTAGGCTTGCAAGGTGGTTCGAACTCGGTTGTTCACGTTTTTGTCGTGGACGGAACTGCGCCGGCCGTTTCGATCACGAGTCCGACCGAAGGACAAACTTTCACGGAAGGCGATTATGTTCCGTTGGGCGCGACGGTTTCGTCCTCGGTTTCGTTAGTCGAATTTTACGACCAGAATAATACGCTGATCGGTCGGCGCAGCAGCGCGCCGTGGACGACGACGTGGCGCGTAATGACTGTCGGAAATTATACGATTACGGCAAAAGCCTTTAATTCGCAGGGACAATCGGCGATTTCCGCGCCTGTTAATATCACGGTCAATCCGATCAATCATCGAATTTCGGGGCGCATCGTTGACAGCATTACAAACAACGGTGTGGCGAATGTTTCGTTAAATCTGACAAGTCCGACGAACGCGAATATAACGGCAAACACGACCACTGACGCGAACGGAAATTATCTGTTCACGAATCTCGGCACAACACCGAATGACGGCGTGATAATTACACCGACGTTTTCGGGTTATACGTTTGAACCGGCAACGCAAATCATCGGCTATCTCGGCTATATCGAATGGACGAATCAGAGTTTTAGGGCAACACGCCAAACGCAGATCAATATCGCGCTGACGAGTCCAACCAACGGCGAAATTTTTACTTCTCCGGCAACCATAAATCTCGCGGCAAACGCGACCAGCGGCGCGGGAACGATCACCAAAGTCGAATTTTATCGGCAATTTGGCACAAATACTTTGCTCGGCACGGACACAACTGCGCCGTATGAGTTTCAACTGACAAATATCGTAGCGGGAAGCTACACATATTTTGCCCGAGCTTACGATTCTAGCGGCGCGATTGCCGATTCCGCGACCGTTAGCGTGACGGTCAATGCCGCGCCGTCAGCGGTTCGGATTGTCGGCGATATTACGAATCCGGGCGGCGGTTGGATGCCGGGAATCACGGTTCGTTTGACGGGAACGGCAAACGGCAATCCGATAAATCAAACTTCGGCAACGGGAACTTTCGGAACTTACGGGTTTTATAATCTTCCGACGGGCGGAAATTACACGGTCACGCCCGTGACTGTGGGAACGCTGACGTTCACGCCCGAGTCGCAGACTTTTACGAATATGGTCTTCAACAACGATGATGTTGATTTTGTGTCGTCGGCACCGAATCAATTTCCGACCGTGACGATAAACAGTCCAACGGATGGTTCAGTTTTCAGTCTGCCGACTCCGATTCCGATTCGCGCGACTGCTTCGGACGTTGACGGAACAATCGTTCATTTCAGAATGACGGCGGTTGGCAATTCTTTCAGCACAACGATTGCAGAATCGAACAACGGAACTTTGAACTTTAATTGGACACCGAATCTGCCCGGTGCTTACACTCTGTGGGCAATTGCACGCGACAACGCCGGAATTCAGACGAGCGTTTCGATCAACATCACGGTCAATCAAAACGCGCCCGTTTCGATTGCAGGCAGAATCGTTGACCGCAATTCGATTGGCATCGAAGGCGTTATGCTCGAACTGAAAAGTTATCCGTCGGAAACGACCGTAGTGGCAACCGCAACAACTGACGTGAACGGCAATTACACGATTCCGAACGTGATGACTTTTGCAAGTTATGTTCTCCGAGCGACGAAACAGGATTACACCTTTTCACCGCAAAAGAGAACGTATATTAATCTTTCAACGAATCAGACAACCGCCGATTACACGGGAACTTTGCAGGTTCAGCGTTCGGATTTCGACGGCGACGGAATGAGCGATTTTGCGGTCTGGCGACCATCGAACGGCGTTTGGCACGTTCAGCGTTCAGGCGATAATTCGTATAATTCACTGCAATTCGGCGGCGAAGCCTTTGGCGATGTTGCCGTGCCGGGAAATTACGACGGCGACAAGAAAACCGATTACGCGGTTTATCGCGGAGGCGTCTGGTATATTTGGCAAAGTTCGAACGGACAGGTTCGCATCGCGCAGTTCGGTCTGGCAGGCGATAAACCGGTCGCGGGCGATTACGACGGCGACGGCAAAACCGATCTCGCAGTTTGGCGACCAACGACCGGCGTTTGGTATATCTGGCGTTCATCCGACGGCGGCTATGACTTTCGCGGGTTCGGCTTGAACGGCGACATTCCGCTCGTCGGTGATTACGACGGCGACGGCAAAACCGACATCACCATCTGGCGGCCTTCGACCGGCGTTTGGTATGTTCAGCAAAGCAGTGACGGCGGTTATCGTTCATACCAATTCGGCTTAAGCGGCGACATACCGCTCGTCGGCGATTTCGACGGTGACAAAATGGCGGATTACACGATCTTCCGTCCGTCAACCGGTGTTTGGTATGTCAATCTGAGCTCGAATGGCGATTTCAAGATACTGCAATGGGGAATCTCGACCGATATTCCGGTGCCGGGCGATTTTGACCGCGACGGGAAAACCGATTTCGGCGTCTTCCGCCCCGCAGAAGGAAACTGGTATGTCTTCAAGAGTTCGACGAATTCTTATATCATTCAGCATTTCGGAATGAACGGCGATATGCCGATTCCGGCGGCGTACAGATAAGTGCAAAGTGCAAAGTGCATAGTGCATAGTATGGATGTTTTAACTATGCACTATGCACTATGCACTATGCACTATGCACTAAAAAGTCGTTTGCCCATTTCCATTCCGAGCATTTGCAGGGCGTTGGCGGGACGAATCATTACTTCAAAATCAATGATTTTCCCGCTTTCGTCAATTTGGATGAGATCAACGCCGCGCAATGTCAGTTCGCCGATTCGGGCTTCAAATTCGAGCGCGAAGTTCTTTCCGTCAACGATTTCGCGGACATACTTGAAATCTTCAAAAACGGTTGCAACAGTAGTTAAAATCACGATTGTGATGGCTTTGCCGTCTTTTGGTTTCCAAACAAACGGCGAGTGAAATTTTACATTGTCAGCCAATATTTCTTCCAAAAGCTGCGCATTTTGGGTTTCAACAAACTTGTGCCAAATCGAAAGTGTTTCGTTCATTTAGAGATTTTAACGCTGGTGACTCCAAGTCGCCAAGACGCAAAGATTTATTTTAATTTCTTCGCGGTCTTCGTGTCTTTGCGCCTTTGCGTTAAACTAACTTCTAATGAAATTTAATTTGCCCGAAATTCCGCCGCCGAAGCTGCTTTCGGCTCTGAGAGGCTACAATCTTCTGCCCGCAATCATTTTTATGCCGACCAGACGGCGTTGCGATGAAGCTGCATTGGAAGTTGCCGCCGACCAAATGAACAGAACGAATGCGGAAAAAGAAGAGAAACGCAACGAAATTTTTCAGGAATATCTGCTTGAAAATCCCGAAATAAAATCGCACAAACACCGCAAAATATTGCTTCGCGCCGGCGTTGCGGCACATCACGCGGGACATATTCCGGCGTGGAAACTGCTGATCGAAAAAATGATGTCGGCCGGGTTATTGGACGCGATCTTTGCGACCTCGACGGTTGCGGCGGGCGTTGATTTTCCGGCGCGAACCGTCGTTATTTCAAACGCCGACGCGCGCGGAAACGACGGCTGGCGTTCGTTGAAAGCGTCAGAAGTACAGCAAATGACGGGACGTGCCGGCAGACGCGGCAAAGATAATGTCGGTTTTGTCGTGCTTGCGCCGAGCAATTTTCAAAACCCTCCCAAAATTGCCGAGCTTTTAAAATCTCCGCCCGACGCATTAAATAGCCAATTTCGCGCAACTTACACTTCGCTTTTAAATCTGCTCGACGCTTTTGGCAATTTCGCGCAGGTTCGTGAAATAGCCGAAAAAAGTTTTGCGTTTCGGGAAACCGCGCATCAGATCGCCGGACTTGAAAAACAGACGATAAAACGCGAAAGGGAATTGCAGAAAAAATTGGATGGAAACGAATTCGGATTAACCGTTCAATCGGCACGCGGCTTTGAGCGTTTGACGAATGCGCGGCTTCGTCTGCAATCGAATTTGCCGAACACCCGCGCCGAAGCCCGCGTCAGATGGCTTCGTGAAAATATTCAAATCGGCAGAGTCGTCACGAAAAGCCGCAACTCGAAGCGTTACTTTCTTGTTCTTAATGTTTTCGGCGACAAGGTAATGGCGATGCGCGACGACGGACAGGGCGCGACGCTTTCGCTGCCGCACATCGGACGCGTTTTCGAGAAAACTTACAGGCTCGAAGAAGAGTCTCTGGACAAAGCCTTTGACGATATTCACGAAGGCCGAAATTCCGCGCTCGATGAACCGAAGGTTTCTTTGCAAAATGCCGATTCCGATGAAGCGATCGAAATTATCGGTCAGCAGATCGAAAAACTTTTGCCCGCGAAATTGGGCGAAGAAACAAATCGGCGGGCGCATCAGCTTTTATGGGAAACCTGGGACGATGTTGAGTTTCTTGACCGGACGGCGCGTGACATCGAATTTCTGCGAAACGAAGTTTGGTTGCCGTTCGAGCATCGCGCACAGGTTTTGCATCATTTCGGCTATCTCGATTTCGGGGCGGAAAAAGTGACGGAGCGCGGCAAATGGCTCGCCGATCTGCGCGTTGACCGGCCGGTTCTGGTCGGCGAAGCCTTGAGCCGCGGGCTTTTTGACAAACTCGAACCAAAACACGTTGCCGCTTTGATGGCTTCGCTCGCGGCCGATCCGGACCGGAATTTTGGCGAGCTTTATCTTTCAGACCGAATTTTGGAAGTCATCACCGAATTTGAAGATATTATTTTCGAGGTTTCGGGAGTTGAATGGAAACTCGGCGTGACACCGGCCGAAGAAATAAATCTTTCGGCGGCGGCGGCGGCGGAACATTGGGCAGGCGGAATGAAATGGGAAGAACTGGTTTTTCGCACAAAAGCCGAAGAAGGCGACCTCGTCCGGCTGCTCGCGCGCACCGGCGAGGCTCTCCGGCAGATCGCACAGCTTAAAGATTCAAACCCGGCGGCAGCGGAAATTGCGCGGACGACCGCCGAAATTATCCTGCGCGAACCGATTCGTTAATTTTTCAATCCGATACGTTTAATTAAATCCTGAAAACGCGGGTCATCGCGCAAAAAGTCAAAATCCGGGTCGGCTTCGATGAAAGCAACATAGCGATGACGCTCGTTATAGGCTTTTTCAGTCCAGATTATTGTGTTTTCCCGGTCACCGAGACGGGCGTAATAAAAGGCTTGAATAAAGGCGGGCATATAACCTTTTTGTGCTTCGGCATTTGCCCCGGCGAGAAGTGTTTGCAGAAAACCTTGATAGCCTTGTTGTTTATATACTTCGCGCATTGCCGTTGTGATCTTTTCATCAATGCCCGATAAACGCAAAAATTTAATCGTTGCGTCAACCGCTTCATCAAATTTTCCCTGCCGTTCATAAACCAATGTCATTTGAAAATGAGCGACCGGGAAATTCGGGAAGTTCTGAATTGTTTTTTGGTTCTGCACAATTGCCGCGTCAAAGTCGCGCCGGTAATAAGCCAGCAATCCGAAATCGCATTGGATAATCGGCGAAAACGGGTCGAGTTCGGCGGCGCGGTTATATTCGCGGTCGGCTTCGTCAAATCTTTTCAAACCCATCAAAAGTTCGCCATACCATTGACGGGCAGTTGCGTAATTCGGATTAAGTTCAATAGCGCGAAGGTATTCACGCTCGGCTTCCGCAAAATTCCAATCGTAACTTGCCAGCACATATGCGAGCGTTGTATGTGCTTCGGCTAAATTTGGGTTAATTTCCAAAGCGCGATTGGCGGCGGCTTTGGCTTTCGGAAAAGTTTCAATCGGCAGCGCAACATTATATTCACTCAAAAGCGCGTAAGAATCGGCGAGTCCGGCAAAGGCGAGCGCGAAAGTCGGGTCGCGGTCAATCGCCTGCCCAAAAAGCTGAATACTGGTTTGCAAACCGTCTTTTGTTCGTTTGTTCCAGGCGTGCCGCCCGCGCAGGTAAAGTTTGTAAGCCTCGAAATCTTCGGTTTGTCGCCTTGTTAATTGTTCACGCTCGGCATCGGTTACTTTGAGCCGCAAAGCGTCGGCAATTCGCGCCGAAATTGAATCCTGAATCTTGAACAAATCCGCGTCTATTTCGTCAAAATTCTCCGCCCAAAGTACCGCTCCATCTGCCGTTTTGACGAGTTGGACGGAAATGCGAATGCGCCCGTTTTGACGCTGAATCTTGCCGTCTAAAACCGCTTCGACGCTTAATTTTTCGCCAACCGTTTGCGGCGTTTCAGAACTTTTTGCGAATGACAGAACCGCGCTCGTCGGTCTGACGGCAAGCCCGCGAATGTTTCCCAATTTCGTAATCAACGCATCGGTCAAACCGATACTCAAAGATTCGTCCGTTTCATTTACACCACTTAAATTTTTCAGGGGCAAAACGGCAATCGTGCGCGGCGCGTTGGTCGGCGCCAAGTTTTTCTGAATGGACGAATTCCGAAACGAATAAACCAGAAAAATTCCTAAGCCGAGAACAAATACCGCGCCGACGACAAGTGCGATTGAATGACGGCGCAGACGAGTTTGCAGGGCGTTGATTCTATGCGTCGGTTCGAGCGTTTCGGTTGTTTCATTAACGGCGATGCGCGTTTCGGTCAGTTTTTCAAAAATCAAACCACCGGTGGCGTTCGTTTCGCGAACCTCTGCCGTAAAACGATAACCGCGCCGCGAAACGGTTTCGATAAAAGTTTTGTCGGTTGCCTTGACACCGAAAGAGCGGCGCAGCGCGGCAATATTCACCGCGAGATTATTTTCGTCAACAAACGTATCGCGCCAGATTTCGTTGAGCAGTTCGTCTTTTGTAACGGTTTGCCCGCGCCGTTCAATTAAAAACGCGAGCATTTCGAGTGATTTTTGCGGCAGGGCAAGCCGCTCGTCGCGGCGGTAAAGTTCCAGTTCGCCCGTGTCCAGGCGAAATTCACCAAATTCATAAATGCGTTTTTCTCCAGCTTTCATCGGACTTTTAGCATTTTTAGAAAACTTTCAGAAATCTTAAAGGACTTTTAGCTTTCGGTTTTGCGATAAATGTCGTGTCCCGAAAAAAGTTTGTCCGCGGGATTCGATAATTTTAAGCCTAAAACGGACAAATAGGCAAGATTTTTATGATGGAACGAAGAACAACCGAAATTATTATCCAAACGCGGGAACGAATTTTCGTGCGCCGCCCGGCCAATGAACTGCGAACGATTTGCGCCGGGTGTCAGACTGAAACTGTTTTTATTACGCTGGAGCAAGCGACCATGCAAACTGGCACCAGCGTCCGCGAGATTTTCCGCCGCATCGAGCGCGGCCTGATTCATTTTATCGAAACCGCGGAAGGCTTGATGCTGGTTTGTCCGGCGTCGCTGGAGAATTCAATCATCAATCCGCAAGTTGTCGTCCGGTTGGATGATTAAGGCGAAACTGCCCGGTGAAAAGGCTACGGAAGTCATAAATATCACGGATGAGAAAAATAAATAAGCAAAGGAGCATAAATACATAAATACATGAAAAATCGGCTAAAAATCAGTTCAATAATCGCATTATTAAGTTTCGCGTTTCTGTTTGCCAATACCGTCTTTGCCCGACATTTTTCGGTGAACTTGCAGAGTTCGAACGGAAAATTTCTGGTCGCGGAAGGTGGGGGCGGCGGCGCGGTCAATGCCAATCGGGACGTGGCAGGTGAATGGGAAAGATTCACGCTGCTTGATTTGGACGAAGGCGAGTTGGAATTCGGCAATCTGGTGGCTTTGAAAACATCTAACGGCTTGTTTTTATCGGCCATCGGCGGCGGCGGCGGCGAACTCGTCGCTGACCGAAGCGTTCTCGCCCAATGGGAAACTTTTAGGATTGTCGGCGTTCCGCTCCATGATACAGGGCAAATTCAAAGCGATAACCAAATCGCGCTCCAAACCCAAAACGGAAGATTTGTGGTCGCGGAAGGCGGCGGCGGCAGCTTTGTCAAAGCTGACCGCAATGCTCGCGGTGAGTGGGAAACTTTAAAAATAAAAATTCTCGGTGCGCCTTTGAGAGGGAAACTCTCCGCGCCTTTCACGCACCCCGAAATGATCATCGGTCTTCCGATCGGAGTTGACGAAGGTTTTTCGGAAAATGTGCCCCTCAGCGATATGAACACAACTTGCCGCAACAGTTTTCTCGGAACAAACTTTCCGAATTGCTACAAAAGGCATACGGGAACGGATTTCGGTCTGGTCGGCGGTTTCGGCACGATGAATCTGGGAAGCATCGACGTCGTGGCAGCGGCGGCCGGAAAGGTCGTCGCCATCGCCAACGGCAACCCCGACCGTTGCTATGCCAAATTTCCGCCCCCGCCGCCCAACTCGCCGCTGGAAGATACCATTATTTGCCCGAACGACCCGGAGAACAAAAAAGACGCAAACTTTGTCGTTGTTTTACAGGACGACGGGCTCCTGGCTTATTACTATCATTTGAAAAGCGATACGATTCCGGACATCGATCACCGGCGCGTCGAATGCGGCGATCTGCTCGGCAAAATCGGCAGTTCCGGCATTTCATCAGCGCCGCATTTGCATTTCGAGTTGCGTGAGCGAACCGACGGAACCTTTCCGAGTGACTCAAAGGTTTTCAGTCAGGTCGTCGGGAAAGTGATAAATCCCTACGCGCCGATGCTCTGGACCCAACTCATCGGGCGAGTGCCGCAAAAAACCTGCGGGGCAAATTTATCCGGGAAATCGGGAGGAAATTGCGGCGCAACGCCATGTCTGCCCGGATTTGTTTGCCAAGACGGAAAATGCGTTCTTCCCAAACCACCGTCGCAAATTAAAATTCCGAAACCATAACGAAGTTCAAATGAGATAGACCGCAAATGTTTTACGCCATCGGGTTTGTCTCAAATTTACGTTTTTACCGAAAACCGTGAATATTTTTGCCAATCTGTGGCGGAGTTTAGACGGTTTTCGGACGTTATCAAACAGAAGGGAAAAATTTTCTCTTTTGACGACCCGCCGGAGCGAGTGATGGTTAGTTAATGAGTAAACAAATTATCACTCACTTTAGCGGATGAAGGATGAACCGGATCGAAAAGTGAGACAAAAACGGATAGAGGAGAAAAGATAATGAAAAGTGAAATACAAAAAACGAAATTAAATTATAGCCTGCGATTAGCGTTGGTATTATTGACCATCTTATTAGGCATCAGCGCGGCGCAGGCAGGAACGCTGACCGTCAATTCAAATGCCGACAGTAATGTTTGCAACGATGTTCTGACACTGCGCGAAGCAATGCTTCTCGCCAGCGGCGGCAACTACCTCGGCAGACCGCTGACGACGGGCGAGCGTAATCAGATTTCGGGAGCGACCTTTGCCGCTGCCCCGCCGCCTGCTAATTGTTCTTTCACCGCAGCATACTGGTCAATTACGAGCGGTGTCGGCGGTGGAATTGCCGACAACATAGCATTTTCAAACGGAGTAACTACCATAATCGTCACGTCGGGACTGCCTAATATTACCTGGGCGGAAGACATTATCAACGGACTTAAAAGCGACGGCACGAAAGCGGCGATTGACGGAACAGCTGCCGGAAGCGTTCCCGGACTGCGGGTTATAGCAACGGTCGGCTTTATTATTCGCAATCTGATTATCAAAAATTTTCAGTATGAAGGAATTCTGGTCGAAGGCTCGGACCAGGGAGTTTATGAAGGGCTGGAAATTTTCGGCAACGGGCGAGACGGTATCGCGCTCGTTGGCTATAACAGTCCGTTAGGAAACTACAATTCAACAAATAACCGCATTGGCGGAACCAACCCCAGCCAGCGCAACTTTATTTACAGCAACGGACACAACGGCATTTCAATTATTACCACACCGTCTGCACCTCGTTATCCCGACCAGGGCAATGTTATCGAAAATAATTACATCGGGCTTAAAGACAACAACGGTAACGCGGATTTCGGCAACGGTTGGGACGGAATTTATTTTAATGATGCTTTCGGCAACCGCATCGGCGGCGATACCGCCGCCAGCCGCAATGTTATCAGCGGCAATTCGTCAAATGGTATTTTGCTGGTTGGCAATGGCAGCTACTCCAACCGTATCGTCAACAACTTCGTCGGCACAAATAAAGACGGCAACGCCGTTATTGGTAATAACCAGACCGGTATAGCTCTCGCGCTGGGTGCGGGCTTATATTCCTCGCTTTCCCAACCCAACAGGATCGGCGATGTAGGACAAGGCAACGTCATTGCCGGAAACTTTTTCGGTATCGGCATTTTTGACGCGAACACAGACCATAATATCGTTCGGGGCAATTTCATCGGTACGGATCTCGGTGCCAACCTTAATCTCGGTAACGTGCGCGACGGTGTCTATATTAACAATGCCGCCAACAACACCATCGGCGGTGGCGGAGTCGGTGAAGGCAATGTAATGGCTTTTAACGGTGGCGCCGGCGTCTATATTGAGGCGGGAATAAACAATGCTCTCCGTCGCAATAGCATCTTTCTCAACAGCGGACTCGGCATTGACCTTCACCCGTTTGGCGTAACCGTGAATGATCCGGGCGATTTTGACCTTGGACCGAATAATTTACTGAACTTTCCATTGATCGGCAGCGGCTCAAGCGGCGGCGGCTTTACAAATCTTAGCGGTGCGATGGGTAGCACGGCGAACACCGCCTTTACGCTCGATTTCTTTGTCAGTCCTGACCGCGATCCGTCCGGTTATGGCGAAGGCAGCACTTACATCGGTTCGACTACGGTTACAACCGACAATTTCGGCTTTGCCGGTTATTCCGTCAGTTTTAATCCGACCCTGAATTATTCGGGCTTTTACGCAACCGCGACAGCAACCGATCCGGACGGAAACACTTCGGAGTTTTCGCCTGCTACCAGAATCGGCTGCAGTTACAGTATTTCATCTTCGAGCCAAAATTTCGGCGTAGCAGGCGGCAGCGGCAGTTTTAATCTCACCGCCGGGGCGGCGTGCGATTGGCAAGCTGTTCGCAGCGACAACTGGATAACGATCACCGGCGGCGCAAGCGGAGCGGGCAACGGTACTGTCAGTTTTTCCGTCGCCGCGAATCCGGGTCCGGCTCGAACCGGAACAATCACTGTCGGCGGGCGCCTTTTCACTATCACTCAAGCATCAAGCTGCACTTATCAACTTAGCCATTTCTCCGCAGGCTATCCGGCAAGCGGCACAAACTCGGACGGCGCGAGCGTGATTGCAGCCGCCGGCTGCACGTGGGCTGCCGTGAGTAATGCCGAGTGGATTACAATCAATTCGGGGAGCATCGGCAACGGCAACGGGGCAACAATATGGTCGGTTTCAGCCAATACGGGTCTGGCGCGACAAGGTACTGTAACCGTCGCCGGTGCAACTTTCACCATTAATCAAGCGGCTGCGCCGCGGCGTGCGCCGTTCGATTTCGACGGCGACGGGAAAACCGACATCGGCATCTTTCGCCCGAGCGACGGTAGCTGGTGGTATGTGCGCTCAATTGACAATGCGTTTCGCGTTTTCAACTTCGGCACATCAACCGACATCCTCACGCCCGGCGATTTTACGGGCGACGGCAAGGCTGATATTGCCATTTTCCGTCCTTCTTCGGGTTTCTGGTATGTCCAAAGAAGCGAAGATAATTCATTCTTCTCGTTTCCATTTGGCACAAACGGCGATATTCCCGTACCGGCTGATTACGATGCCGACGGAAAAGCGGACGCCGCTGTTTTTCGTCCTTCAAACTCGACGTGGTATATACTCAATTCCGGCAACGGCACGACTTCGATTGTAGGTTTCGGCAGCAACGGCGATAAACCGGTCGTGGCAGATTACGATGGCGACGGACGTAGCGACATTGCGATTTGGCGCCCGTCGGACGGCTCGTGGTGGTATCTGCAAAGCTCGAACTCTCAATTCAAGGTTTATCGCTTCGGCGTGGCGACCGACAAGCCCGTACAAGGTGACTACACGGGTGACGGCAAGGCAGATATTGCCGTCTGGCGACCTTCGACCGGTGAATGGTTTGTCCAGCGCTCGGAAGATAATTCGTATTACTCGGTTCCGTTCGGCACGGTCGGCGATGTTCCCGCACCCGGTGATTACGACGGCGATGGCAAGTTTGACCCGACCGTTTTCCGACCTTCGGATACAAACTGGTATGTTTCCCGTTCCGCCGGAGGAACGACCATTCAACCGTTCGGAAACGCCAGCGATAAACCGATTCCGGCGGCTTTCATTCCGTAGAAATAGCCCTTCTCGATGAATGAAAAGAAAAGGCTCTGAATATTTATCTAATCAGAGCCTTTTTTACGTTTGACATTTTTTCTAGCTGGATTTTTAACTTGCAAACCGAATAAAACGATACGGACGACGACAGAAATTATTTTGCGTGTTTCCGTTCGTTAGATTTTCTATCTTCTAATTTTTTTCGGCAAGGCGTATTTTCTCCGCCGCCAGCCGCAGATTTTCTTTGTCTTCAGCGGTGGCGGTGTTGTTTGTTTCGAGTTCATTCAAAAGCCGTGCGGCTTTTTCGTAATAATTTCGCGCCGTGCGGTTTTTGGTTGAATTAATTGCGTCCGGCGGGCAATATCTGTAACTTTTGCTGATTGCGTCAAAAGATTTGGCGCGTTCAAAATTGCAAACTCCGAGTCCGGCGTGAAAATCGCCCAGAGTTAGATAAAGCGTGGCAAGATTGCGGCGATTTCCGAGTTGCTTCGGCTCGCCTTCCAAAACTTTCAGATG
>JANPDZ010000957.1:0-9246 GCA_031431735.1 Acidobacteriota bacterium
ATCATAAAAAAGGAGTTTTGATGAATTACAAAAAATAGTGAGGTTTTGGCTCAATTTAGAATCTTGAGTAAAACAGTAAACTCTGCAATATGAGTAAGTTAATGAATATACTAGAGGGGGACAAATGGGAATTGCACCCAAGCGAGAGTTATTTTTTTATCAAACGGTTTAGATCACACTCTGTTTTCAGGAGTTTTGACCGCATCCGCAATGACCGGTGTAAATGTTTTGAAAAAGGTGATAAATGGATAAAATGACGCTTGGGGTTATGAAAGTAGTTGAAAGTGCTTTTGATACGCTTTACCCATAGAAACTATGCATAGGTGTTCATCAGGAAGATGAGAAAAAACAGCTAAAAGCTGATAGCTGATAGCTTTTAGCTGTTTTTTTATTCCTTGATTTGCTTTCACACATTGCATAGTTTCTAACTGAAAAAGGTATGAGTCGAAAGATATTTTGAATTCGCGCACGTATTGGTTTGAAAGTGAGCTATTCGCTAAATTTTGAAAGTAAGATATATTTTAAAATATGAATCAAATGTATGAAACTCCGCTTGGTAAATACTTTAATAGTAATATTGAAGATATACTAAAAGCAAAAGTTTTTAACAAGTATAAAAACAAAGTAAATCTAATTTTTACTTCTCCGCCATTTCCATTAAACAGGAAGAAAAAATATGGTAATTTAGTAGGAGATAAATATATTGATTGGCTTTCAAATGTTACAACCTCGTTACGTGACTATTTAGCAGATGACGGTTCCCTGGTAATCGAAATTGGCAATTCTTGGGAGCCTGATTTACCAGTAATGTCAACATTGCCGCTTGAAACACTGTTAGCGATAAAAAAGAACGGTGATTATAATCTTTGCCAACAATTTGTTTGGTTCAACACAGCAAAATTGCCGAGTCCTGCTCAATGGGTAAATGTTGAGAGAACTAGAGTGAAAGATTCCTTTACTAACATATGGTGGCTTTCTAGTTCACCAAATCCGAAAGCTAACAACCGTAATGTTCTTGAGGAATATAGTGATTCAATGAAAAGATTATTGAAATCAAAAAAATATAATTCAGGTCTTCGCCCGTCAGAACACAATATTGGTGAAAAATCATTTTTGACCGATAATGGTGGAGCGATTCCGTCCAACATGCTAATTGGGGCAAATACAAGTTCAAGCTCAAGTTATCTTGATTATTGCAAAAACAATGCTATAACGCCGCATCCTGCAAGGATGCCAAACTTTATCGCAGAATACTTTATTAAATTTTTGACTGATGAAGGTGATTTAGTTCTTGATCCATTTGCTGGCAGCAACACAACAGGCGAGGTTTGTGAAAAACTGAAAAGAAATTGGTTGGCGGTTGAAATTGAAGAAAATTATATTGAAGGCTCAAAAAGCAGATTTGCAACTCCAAAATAATGATGGATATCCCGACAGAAGAAGAACTTTTTAACATCATAATGCACACATCTACAACTGTGTGGCAACACGAGTTAGGTAAAAGTAATCTTGAAAATTGGCTAAGTAATTTTACTGGTGCAGTTTTTGAAATACAAAAAGAGCGACAGTTTGCTCTATGGTTGTTAAGTCATTTTACTTATTACAATCAAGACGAGGTGAAGCATCTTTGTAAGGTTCTATATAAAGATTTATTGCATCATGTATTGACGAATGGGAACAGCGGAAAACCTATTAGTGAAACTGTTGATACATTTTTCGAGAAAACCAATATCGTTCCTGCTGAGAGAGTAAGCGGAAGTAGCGGCTTTATTGCATATTTTTTTAGACACACTAACTCACTACCAATGACACTGTTTAACTTTTCCATTGAAAACGTAAGTGAAAAAATTGAAAACATAATTATCATAGATGATGTTACATTAACTGGTGATAACGATTCACAGATGCACAAATTCTTTGAAAAACATATTTCTAAATATCCTTTAAAGAAATTTTTCCTTCTGACTTTAATTTCGAGTGAATCTTCGGTCAAATTTTTGAGTGAAACTTTTGAAAATCTTGCTATCATATCAGCAATAACGCTTGATTCAAGGGATAAGTGTTTTAGTTCAGAGTCAGATGTTTTTTCGCAATTTCCTGAATTGCGAGAGGAGTGTCAAAAGTTTGCGGAGCATTACGGAAAAAAGATACCGATAGTTGAACCGCTTGGTTTTAAGAATGGTCAATATACTTTTGGTTTCTTTTATAATACTCCAGATAACGCTCTACCGATTTTTTGGGGGCAAGTTAATGGTTGGAAGCCGATAATAAAACGATTTCATAAAAACTACAAAGATAGAAAATATTTAGGAAATGAGCGATTCTTATAACAATCCATTCAGTGGCATTAATGCTTCAACTCTTGATGAGCAAGCAATATTAGATTATTGGTGCAGTCCTTTTGGCTATGAATTATTTTCAGGCATTAAGGAAGAGGACATTTATCAAGAAAAAACTAACATTGTTTTTATGGGAGGTCGTGGAACTGGCAAGTCAATGTTTTTAAAGTTTTGCGGCTATTTGGTTCAAAGTTTTGATTCTAAAAGAAAAGACATTAAGTTTGCAGAAATAATAAACGATAAAAAGGGAATAGGTTTTTACATTAGAATTGATGGTCCGGTTTTAAGGTCTTTTCAGGGATATGATTTAGGAGAGGGACATTGGGCATCACTTTTCATCCATTATTACGAAATGTTTGTCGGGAGACAATTTGCTGAAGTCATTAAATTGTTAGAGGACGAGGGATCAATTAGTGTTGAAAAAAATGTGATTGATAGCATTCGCTCTTTATTAAACTTCCCAGAAGTTTCTACTATTACTGAAATTATACTTGAGTTTGATAAACGAATTTCTTACATAAATGATTTCAGAGGAGCGGTAGCTTTCTACGAAAAGCCTTTTATCCCAGATGGGAGAATTTTTACTCCTAAATCAGTCAGTTTTGGTTTAGCCAAGTTGATTATTGATAAAATTCCTTTTTTTAAGGATGTGAATTTTGTGTTTTTACTTGATGAATATGAAAACTTCCTTGAATATCAACAAAAGGCAATAAATTCAGTCCTAAAATTTACAGAGCATAACATCAAATTTAGAATTGGAATGAGGCTTGAAGGTTTTCGCACTTTTAAGGTAATTGATAAAGATGATTTCATCAAAGAAGGGAGGGAATATAGAAAAGTAGTTTTTGAAGATATAATTACTACTGGAAATGGTTATCAAAAATTTCTTGTTGATGTTGCAAAGAAAAGATTAGATGCAATACCTATCTTAAAAGAAAATGAATTTACCGATATAACAAAAATTCTTACTCAACGGGAAGATTTAGAGCAGGAAGCAATTGAAATTGTAAAAACAAACCCAAATCTGATTTATGAAACTTTTGCAAAAAAAGACATAAGTGCAAAGGATTTAGACAAAGTTAGAAATCTTGAAAATCCACTCCTTGAACTTATGAATTTTATTTGGCTTAGTCGTGGAGTTACACCAGATAACACAAGACAAGCAATGAATGATTATCTAGGAAAAAAGGATTCCGAACTTGCCAAAAAATATAATAATGATTATGTGCAAAAATATAAATTGTCCCTAGTATTTTTACTTTGTAGAATATACAGAACCAATAAAAAATATTATAGCTTCAATACATTTGCGTTTTTATCTTCGGGCATAGTTGGTCATTTTATAGAATTATGTAGAAATTCTTTTGCTGTCGCGGGTTGGGGGAATGATAATGCTTTATTGCAAAGCGGTGTAATTAGCAAAGATGATCAAAATACCGCTGCAATTGAAGTTTCAAGAGTTGAAAAGAGGCAAATACACAGAATTGAAGATTACGGAGGGAAATTATCAGTTTTTGTCGAAAATATCGGCAATATTTTTCGGGAATATCATCGTGATTTTGGTATGACTTATCCTGAAACAAATCAATTTGCAATTAATATAGATTCCATCGAGAACTCTGAATTACAAAATACGATGCGTTCTGCAATTAAATGGAGTGTCATTCAGAAAAAACCAAAGTTGCAACGCTCGGCTCCCAGCGAAAGTTTGCAAGAACTATACACATTAAATCGTGTGTTTTCTCCGATTTTCCAAATTTCTTATCGCACAAGAGGCGGGAAATCAGTTTCATTAGATGAAAACCAAGTTGCCGAGTTAGTTTCCACAAAATTGAGTAATTATACAAATTATATACCCAAATCCTTATCACCAAAAAAAGATTTGCAAGACTCAATTCCGGGCTTGTTCGATCAATATGAATAAACAAATTTACAATATGGAAATTCTTGACTCCTCGTCAAAATCTCTATCTGAACTTGATACTTTTATTCTTTGTAGCGGTTCTGACAGCCGGGCATATCAAGTATTGGAAAGTATTGACTCTAAAAAGACAAAAGTTATTATGTTGAATTTTCAGGAGCGAATTGCCCACAAAGATAATTCAAATCCTATTTTCAACTACAAAAATAACGCTATTAAAAACTTAACTGAGGTTTCATGCGAAATCAAAATTCCCAGCTCTATTTTAGAAACTTTTGCAACCCTCGGTTTTGATGATTCAAGTAATATTGGCATAGATATATCGTGCCTTACAAAACCATATTTCTATTATTTGATTAAATTGTTCAAAGAAAGATTTAAGTTAGCAAATCTCACTATCTTTTATACCGAGCCTAAATCATATTTTTTCCAAAAAGGTTTATTTAATGCTTTTCACTCGAGTACTGGACCACTCTCTATAATTGAAATTCCGGGCTATTCCGGTCAAGAAATTCGTGGGGCGAAAAGAAAATTGGTTCTGTTATTAGGTTTCGACGGAGATCTTTCTAAAGAAATTCGTGAAGACGTGTCCCCCGAAGAAACTGTTTTGGTAAATGGGTTTCCCTCCTATACTCCTAAATTCAAAGATATTAGTTTAATTGTGAATGAAAAACTTGTGAGCGATAACAACATAACAGTTGCCTATGCGAGAGCAAATAATCCATTTGAGGTTTATAATTTACTGGAATCTATAAAAATAGAGAATGAATCTAATGGAGAAGAGATATTTTTAAACATTGCTCCTTTAGGAACTAAGCCGATGGCATTGGGAGCTTGTCTATTTGCGTTGCACAACCCAGAAGTAAGAGTTATTTATCCTTTACCTGAAGTATATGACGACAAATATTCGGAACAATGTTGGAACTCTTGGGTTTATAAATTACCATTGTCAATATAACGAGCGGTCAGAATAATGGATGAAATAATACAAAGATTTTCTTCTTATGAATTGGACAGCATTTTGGGTAAAACCTTCAAAGTGCTTGATGACGGGTTTATTCGCGTTGTTGATTATATGGGGTCTGATGAATCAATTGTTCAAGCAGCTAGAGTTTCATATGGCAAAGGTACAAAAAAATTGAGTGAAGATAAAGGTTTAATTCGTTATCTTCTGCGTCATCACCACACTACGCCGTTTGAGATGTGTGAAATCAAACTTCACGTAAGAGTGCCAATGGATTGTTGGCGACAATGGATTAGACATAGAACTGCAAATGTAAATGAATACTCAACTCGATATTCGATTGCGATAGACTCCGCCCAAAAGACGCCAATTACAGAATGGCGAAAACAATCAGCAAGCAATAAGCAAGGAAGTGCTGAAAACTTAGATTCTGTTATTGGAAAAATTCTTTCCGAAAAAGAGGAACTTTTGCATAAAACAATTCGAGAAGTTTACGATGAGAGAATAAATAAGGGTGTTGCAAGAGAGCAGGCACGTAAAGACTTACCGCTTTCAACTTACACGGAAGCATATTGGAAAATAGACCTTCACAACCTTTTCCATTTTTTGGCTTTAAGAATGGACAGCCGTGCTCAGTTTGAGATTAGAAGTTATGCAAATGTAATTGGAAATGAAATCGTTAGTAAATGGTGTCCAATTGCTTGGGAAGCATTTAATGATTATCGCATCAATGCAATAAGTCTTTCCGAAATAGAAGTAAACGTTTTAAAATATGTTCTTTGTAATGAATACCAGGAAGCGACTGATTATTTGGTTTCTCTTGGACTGGTAAGTTTAGACAACGAGGGAAAAGTAAAACGTAGTCGCGAGACGATTGAGATTGAATCAAAATTTAAAGGCTTAGGCGTTTCAATTGATTGGGATAATTATTTGACCTAACTTTTGAAAATGGAAAATTTCTCAATAAAAAAATCAAGGCTTTCCTGATGAAAAATAATTTGCTTTTATCCGTAATTGTTTCGTTCTGCTTTGTCTTTTCCGGTTTCGGACAAACTCAGCAAATCGCGAGTGTTGTTTATACGCAGTACAAAATAAATTCGCAGGTCTTGGGTGAAGAACGATCCGTTCTGGTGCGCGTTCCCGCTAATTACGAACGTACTGACGAGAGATTTCCCGTCGTTTATATGACGGACGCGCATCCGCCGTATAATGCGATGATGGCGGGAATTATCGAACAGCAGGCGTGGGGCGGACAGATACCCGAAATGATTCTTGTCGGGATTCAAAACACGAACCGTTCACGAGATCTGACGCCGACCGATGACGGCAAAGGCGGCACGGTCGGCGGCGGCGCAAAATTTTTGCAGTTCATCGAAACGGAAGTCATTCCGCTGGTCGAAAAAAACTATCGCACCGCACCTTTCCGCATCTTCGCCGGACACAGCCTTGGCGGATTGTTTGCGGTTTACGCATTGACGGCGCGTCCCGATCTGTTCAATGCTTATATCGCGGCAAGTCCGGTTTTGAATTACGACGACAATTTCGTCATCAAAAGCGCGGAAGATCTTTTCAAACAAAAAAAGGACTGGAAAAAGACGATGTTTATCAGCATCGGCAACGAACCTGATTATGTAAAAGGCTTTAATTCGTTTCAGGATTTGCTAAAACGGGCGAAGCCGAAAAACTTTGAATACGAATTCCGCGAGTTCAAGAACGACACTCACGCATCGAGCGTTTTGCCCGCCTATTACGCGGGTTTGCGCAAAATTTTCGCAGGTTGGACACCGCCGCCGACGGGAAATGTTTCAGATTTGGAAAGCCATTACAAACGCCTTTCCGATCGGTTTGGCTACAAAATCCCGATTCCCGAAGCGATACTCAATCAGATCGGCTATCAATTCTTACGTGCCAATAACTACGCCGAAGCGATCGCAGTTTTCAAAAAGAATATCGAAAATCACCCGAACGCGGCAAATTGTTACGACTCTCTGGCCGATGCCTTTGAGAAAAGCGGCTCACTCAAATTAGCAAAAGAAAACTACGAAAAAGCCTACAAAATGGCGGAACTGCACGGCGAAGAACAACTCGCCAAAAGCGCCAAGGCGAATTTTGAACGGCTTTCCAATAAGTTGAAAGAAAGGTTCGGGGATTAACTACTTTGTTTTTTAAGTTTTATTTCAAAAAACCAAACACCAAAGACCTAAACATTTACTAAATAGGACTTACGCAATTGGGGAAAATTTAACGCAAAGTCGCAAAGTCGCAAAGTCGCAAAGTGAAACACTGTTCTTTTCCCAGCTACCGATACTTGTTGTTTTTCAATGATTTCAAGCAATGAAACATTTTTTCAAAATTTTGCGCCTTTGCAACTTTGCGACTCTGCGTTAAAAAGTTTTCTTGCGTAAGTCCTGTTAAAAGTTTATGAATATCGAAATTAGAAAAGCGACGGTTGAAGATGCCGAATATGTTGCTCTCCTGGCCCGCATTTCATTCCGCGAAGCTTTTGCGGAGACTGCCTGGACGGACGAAAGATCCCTGTTGAATTATTTGAGCGAGGCTTTTTCCGTGTCAAAGATCAGGTCGAGTATCGGGAAAGAAAACAATGAATTTTGGCTTACCCTGGCAGACAATTTGCCGGTCGGCTATGTCAAATTAAAGAAGTATTCGCCGTATGAAAAATTGGCCGATCCAAAACCTGCGCAGCTCCAAAAAATCTATGTGCTAAATGATTTTATCGGCAATCGAATCGGCGAAAAATTACAAAATGCTTTGTTTGAAAAGGTCGCCAAAAACAAGATAAAGACGCTCTGGCTGGCGGTTTGGGATCAGAACGAAAAAGGTATCCGTTTTTATGAACGATACGGTTTCTGCAAAGAAACCAAATACAATTTCAAATACGAAAATATGAGCTTTGATTACGAGATAATGGTCAAAACTTTCGATCTATGCCGAAATTGAATCCGACAATTTGGGCAGTTCATTTGGCGTTGATTGCGGTGTGCGGAAACGCCCGCTATGCTTTTGGACAAAAAAGCCATGCCTCAAAAACCAAACACCTGGAGTAAAAAATGCACTTTCACTTTTCCAATCTCGAAAACGTCAATACCGCCGAATTGGTCGAAATATTCAACTCGGCTTTTTCCGATTACTTCGTCAAGATCGAATTCAACGAAAAGAGTTTTTTGGAGAAGATCGCAACGGAAAACATTCTACTTGAAAAATCAGCCGGAGCATTTGCGGGCGATAAATTAGTCGGCTTTATCCTGATCGGAATTGATGAAATTGAAGGGCGAAAAACTTCCTACAATGGCGGCACAGGCGTTGTTTCAGACTTTCGCGGAAACCAATTAACAAACCAAATGTATGATCTCGTTTTGACTAAATTAAAAGCTGAAAACATTTATTTCCAGCAACTTGAGGTCATTAAGGAAAACCGCGCGGCAATCAGAATTTATGAAAAGATCGGTTTTCAAACATCCCGAACTCTGGCTTGTTTCAGGGGACATATTTCACCATCAAAAATAAATAAAGATCTTGAATTAAAAGTTTTAAGCGAGATCAACGACCAACTTTTTCCGCAGTTTTGGAATGCCAAA
The DNA here is from genome assembly GCA_031431735.1 of Acidobacteriota bacterium. Taxonomy (GTDB): domain Bacteria; phylum Acidobacteriota; class Blastocatellia; order Pyrinomonadales; family Pyrinomonadaceae; genus JAFDVJ01. Next base: position 8,821 of record JANPDZ010000957.1, read on the forward strand.
CCAAGTTGGCAAAATTCCCTTTCCGCGATCGGGCGAACAAAAAACCGCCCTAAGATCGTTGGCGCATTTGGTCAAAACAAATTGGTCGGCTATATCATTTACACAGAAAACGGACGCATCAAACAGTTTGCCGTCAAAAAGGATTCCCGCCATTCAGGCGTTGCGCAAACGCTTTTTACCTTTATCAGATCAGAACTCAAAGATAAGGAGATCCTCATTAATAATGTCGAAAAAGATGACCGGGAAACCGTTTCGTTTTTAGAAAAGATCGGTCTGACTTTGTATTTGGAACAATTTGAAATGACGATGAATGTCCCTAAATGATTTGTCTGCCAACACCACCGGTCTTCACAATTAAGGAATATGTAAAAAATAAGTTATAACGGTCAGAAACACTTTCCTCATCGTTTAGAGGCGGTCTATGAC
>JANPDZ010000958.1:0-1864 GCA_031431735.1 Acidobacteriota bacterium
GTTTTGCCGCCGGGACGAACGCGCAAAAAACGCGTAACGAAAAAGATGTCCGCAACATCGTGCGGAGTTTGGATTCAAAGGTTGACGATTTGCGCGACAGCCTTTCATACGGCTTGAAAAACAGTTCGGTTGACCGCCAAGATGCCGATGCGGCTGAAAATGATCTTTCAATGCTCGGCGAAAAAATCCGCGATTTTGAGGAAAATTTCAACCAACGGCGCGAAAATGCGGACGATGTTAACGATATTTTGAATGCCGCCAAAGGCATCAATGAATTTCTGAGGGATAATCGCATTAACAACACGGTACAAAAAGATTGGTCTGATCTTCGTGCATTGCTCGACCGGCTTTCGGCAAACTACAATATTTCGTGGAATTGGACGAGCGGAACTTATAACAATAATTCAAGAACCTCAAACTATCCGACTACAAATTATCCTACTAATAATTCAACCAGTTACAGTTTGACCGGAACTTATCAGCTCGACACTTCAAAAAGCGAAGATACAAGCGACATAATCGAAAGCAGCGGTGCCCAAACCGAAGAACAACGGCAGGATTTGCAAAACAAACTCGAAGCCGCTGACCAAATTGCGATTGATCTTCGCGGAACGCAGGTCACGCTCGCTTCGTCAAAAGCCGCGCCGATTTCGTTCACGGCCGACGGACGAACCAAAACAGAAAACGTAAATGGCAGAACGATTCGCGTTCGGGCAATTCTTCGCGGACCGGAATTAACTGTTTCGAGTCTCGGCGGCGAAACCGATTACACGGTTACTTTTCTTTCGCTCGATAGCGGCAAATCAATGAAGGTAACGCGCCGTATCACGACCGATTATCTGAATCAGACGATTTTTGCCGAAAGTTTTTATACCAAAACCGATTCGCTGGCGCGGCTCGATATTAACCAAAATCCGAACACAAATTATCCGACCAACACGGATGACAATGACGGAGATTATTCAAGCAACGACAAAACGGATTATCCGGACTCGAAAAATCCGACGACGAACAATCCGCGAACCGGTGATTTTATCGTTCCAAATGGAACAGTTGTCACCGGAATTCTGGAAAACGACATCAACACGAAGATTTCGCAGAATAACGACCGTTTTAGGATGACCGTGCAATCGCCGAACGAATATCGCGGCGCGATCGTCGAAGGCTACATTTCGGGCATCAATCGTTCGGGCAAGGTTACGGGAAGTTCAAAGATCACGTTCAATTTTGAACGCATTACTTTGCGAAACGGTCAAACCTACGAATTTGCCGGATACTTGCAAAGCGTCACAGATGCGAACGGCAAAGTCGTCAAAATTGACACCGAAGGCACAGCGAAAGGCGACAGTCAAACAAAAGAAACCGTCAAACGCGGCGGCATCGGTGCGGGATTAGGCGCAATTATCGGCGCAATTGCCGGTGGTGGAAAAGGCGCAGTAATCGGCGCGATCATCGGCGGCGGCGCGGGCGCAGGCTCGGTCGTTCTGCAAGGTAAAGACGATCTGGATCTAAAAAAAGGTTCAATGATCACTGTGACGGCTTCCGCACCAAGCAGATAAGCCAAAATTCATTGAATGATGTTTAGAGGCGGTCTTTGACCGCCTTTTTTATCTTTAAATTCAGTATGGCAAACGATAGTGAACCTGACTCAAATCGCTCAAGTTTTTAGATATTAGTAGGAGTTACGCAGTTGAAACTTAAATCAAGCAATAAAAGAAAATATATTCGGAATAAGTGATAACTCCTGATTCGCTCAAAAAAAGACCGAGTTCGGGATTAAATTTTTGAAAATGCAAACAAACGATTATTTCTGAGAAAAATTACATAAAAATCTTTGGTTTATGCAAAAAATCTTATCAAATTT
>JANPDZ010000959.1:0-13715 GCA_031431735.1 Acidobacteriota bacterium
AGTATAATCGGAGCGTAACCACTTTGCTTTTGCCCGAAGATTATTGAAGTTGATCGGGAAAGGCTAATCAATCTGAGTTTGGTTAGCCTTATTTATAAGGTATAATTTCAAAACTGCTTTCAACAAACAAAGCTAAAAAGCAGATTGAAGAAATCTAAAAATTAAAATTTAACAAGCGAGTTGACGCTTGAATGATATTTGAAAAGTAAAGCAACCTGTCATTCAACCTGTCATTAAATTATCAAACCAAGGTTTTTGTGAAGAATTTCCCGAACGGGTTTGACAATAAAAAAGTCTGTGCGATATTCTTATCATTCGTTTTATAACGGAGGTTTGTTATTTGAAGGCATAAATTGAAAGTATTTTCTTGTAGTTAGTAGAGAGTATTTGATCACAAACCACTTTTGTGGTCGGTTCGTCTAGGGGTCTAGGACACCGCCCTTTCACGGCGGCGACACGGGTTCAAATCCCGTACCGACTACCATCTTTTTTTAGATAATTCGCATCTATCAACTAATACCAATTCGCTTTCATCAGAAGCGAATTTTTTATTTTTTAGGGAAAAATGCTGAAAAAGTTATTATTTACATTCGTTTGCGTATTGTCGGCAGTGGTCTTTACGCAAGCGCAAACGACGCCGAACAACACCGATACGGTGATGATCTTGCCGTTTGAAAACACTTCCGGCAAGGCGGAATTTAATTGGGTGGGAGAAAGTTTTGCCGATTCGCTGTCTGATTTATTAAAAGTTCCGAGTTTGAATGTCGTTTCAAACGAAGAACGCAAAATTATTCAGCAACGTCTGCGCGTGCCTTTGACGATATTGCCGAGCCTGGCGACTTCTTTGAAACTGGCGCGTGAAGGTAAAGCGACGCTTTTGATCGCCGGGAAATACAACATTATTCCGGCGCAGGGCGAGACAGCGGCAACCATCAGCGTGACGGCGAAAATTATCCGCGTCAATGAAGGCAGATTTTTGAGCGAGGATTTTGCCGACGGAAAACGACGGATCGATGTGGTTATTAACGACGCGCTGCTGAATCTGCAAACCGTGCAGGGACAGATGGCTTATCAGATCTTGTATCAGCGCGATAAAAATCGTCTGCCTTTTTCGCAGAGTCAATTTATTGAAGCGGCAAACAAAGTTCCGGCGCGGGCTTTTGAAGCCTATATCAAAGGTTTGCTTTCATCTGAAACAGATTTGCAAACACGGGAAAATTATTTGAAAAACGCTCTGCGAATCTACGCAGAAGAGAAATCAAACGCAATTTATGCGGATGCCGCGCTCGAACTCGGACATCTATTTCTGAATCAGCGAAAGTTTGCGGAAGCGATTGATTATTTTTCGCGTGTTCCGGCGGAATCGCCGTTTTATCCCGAAGCCGCGTTTTATACGGGTTTGATTCATTGGCAGCAGCAAAATTACGAACAGGCTTTGGGTGTTTTGCGGCCGCTCGCGGAAGATTTGAAACTGACGAGCGTTTATAATACAATCGGCGCAATCGCGGTGCAGGCTTCGCGTGCCGAGAAGAAAAACAAGGCAAAGTCCGCCGCGCTTTTGAGTGAGGGAATCGAGCTTTTGAAAAAGGCTTCAGATTCTGCACCGGACGAGCCGAATGTACGGTTTAATTACAGTTTCGCGCTTTTTTTGAATTTGAATTACACGGACGCCGCCACGCAATTGCGTCCGGTTTTGGCAACTAATCCAAAAGACGGTGAAAGCTATTTTCTATTGGCGAAGACTCTGGAATTGTTGAAAGACACTTCCGCCGCCGACTTTGACAATCAGGCACGAAGATTTTTGACCGAAGGCGACCGTTACGCAAAACTGCAAACTGAATGGTCGCGTGCACGCACAACCGAACTGATCGGTTTGCGAGTCGTTCAACCGCCGCGTAAAGATTTTGTCGGCGTGATCTTGCTTAAAAATCAAACCAGAGTTACGCAAACGCCTGTTAATGAAACCGAAGCAATGCTCATTCAATCGCGGCAGCTTTACAGAGACGGACGTGATGACGATGCAATGGCGATTTTGCGGCGCGTTCTTGTCAGCGAACCGATGAGCGCGGAAAGCTATTATCTGCTTGGAATGATTCATCTCAGGCGCGGTGATTTAGACCAGGCGGTCAGCAGTTTGAAAACCGCACTTTTTTGGGATAACCGTTTGGTTGACGCATATATTGCGTTGACAAAGATCTATCTGCAAAAAGGTGATTGTCTGCAAGCGCAAAATTATTACCGCTCAGTTGTTGAAATTGACGGCGAAAATCAAGAAGTTCAGGGCTTGCAAAGACTGGTTGAAAGATGTTCTACCAAATAGTGTAACTTTTGAGTCGAGAGTCGAGAGTTGAGAGTCGAGAGTCGGCTCTTGGCGAAAAGGTTTGAAAATACTATAAATAGTCTAATTACAAGGTTTAAGCTTGTAATTAGACTCTCGACTCTCGACTCTCGACTCGCCACTTCTTCTTTGGCACGCAATGTGCATTAGAGATGGCGGCTAGCTTGATGAAGTTTATCGAGACCCGCCGCCAACACTTCTCCGAGCGCGGTTTGCTACTGTGCTTGACCACCTTCCGAGCGTTCCTTCAGTTGTCCTTCCGATTGTGAGCCTGGTTAGAAATAACCAGGCTCTCCTACTTTTAAAGCCTTTATTTATCGAATGTTCAGTAAAATCAACGCGTTTATTCAACTTGGTCAGACCTTTTTGCTTTATTTTCAATCAAAGATTTCAATTTGACTGAATGATAACCGGTTTTGGAAACCGAATGACAAAAAACGTCATTTTTGATTGACAAATTTTGTGCGTCGTTTCAACCTGACCGTTCAATCTGAACGAAGGTCTATCAAATTGAATGAAATTGACTGATTTTGTTCACAACTCGCCGCATTTTTTGCTAAACTGTTGGCGAGATGAATAAATTGACGCGCCTCAGAAACAATTTGCCTTCGCCTTTGAGCGCAAGTTTAGCAATATTTTCCGCGATTCTATTGATTTTAGCGTTTCCCGGTTTTGAGTTTTCAGGGCTTGCTTGGGTTGCGCTCGTGCCGTTGTTTTTTGCTGTCGAACGCGAAAAAGAATCGGTCGTTAAATCATTTCTGACGGGCTGGCTTTTCGGGCTTGTGTTCATTTTCGGAACTTGCTGGTGGTTGACCTTCGCGCCGATTACTTACGCCGAAATGCCGTGGCTGCTGGTTTACTTTTTTATGTTCTGCGCCGCCGCAGTCGTCGGGATTCTGCCGGCAATATTTGGCGCATTATTCTCGATTGTTCTCAAAAGATTTGGCAGTTACGCAATATTGTCCGCACCTTTTTTGTGGACATTCACGGAATTTCTGCGAATGTGGCTGACGGGCAATAATTGGAACGCGATCGGCTATTCGCAGGCTTTCGATCTTTCAATAATTCATCTGGCTTCGATTGGCGGAGTTTATTTGGTTGGTTTTGTTCTTGTTTTTTTTAATAGTTTGTTAACGGTGATAGTAAGAAACGTATCGAAGGAAAGGACGAACTCTTATTTAGTTTTGGTTTGGATTTTGATTACAACAATAGTATCAGTTTCATGGCTATATTTCAATAAATCCCAACTCAAGACCGAAGAGAATAAAAATAGCAGTTTAGTCATTGCCATTCAACCAAACGTGCCGATGAAGGGTCTGAGCTATGAAAAATATCAGCAATTGCTTGACCGTCACATTCAGCTCGCCGAAGACGCCTTAAAACAACGAACAACCAACAACCAACAACCAACAACCGTTATCTTTCCAGAATCGCCGATGATCTTTCAATACGGACGCGACGAGGATTTGCAAAAATTCTTGCGCGATTTTGCCGTGCGCAATAACGCCTCGGTTTTGTTTAATTCTGCCGAATTAGTGCCAAACGGCAAACAATCTTTTAATTCCGCCGTGATGATAAATGAAAAGGGCGAAAAGATCGCGCAATACGACAAGATTCATCTGCTTCCCTTTGGCGAATTTATTCCGTTTCCCGAGCCCGTAGCAAGCGCGATGCCGGCGTTTGTCGGGAATTTTCAGTTTGGCAATGAATACGATTTGCTGCCGTTTGGCGAAGCGAAAGGCGGCGTGATGATCTGTTTTGAATCGCATTTCGGCGAATTATCGCGTGAATATGCGGGGCGCGGCGCAGACGTTCTGATCGAAATGACGAACGACGGCTATTTGGGCAACACGCCCGTTTTGCGCCAGCATCTCGCCAACTCGGTCTTTCGCGCCGTCGAAACAAATCGTCCGCTGCTGAGAGTGACGAATGTCGGCGTGACGGCTTATATCAACGAACGCGGCGAAGTAAGGGACGCGGCGGACGTTTACACGGAAGCGACGCGCGTTTGGACGGTTTCAAAATCTGACGGCCGGCAAACTATTTATGTAAAATACGGCGATTGGTTCGCGTGGCTTTGTTCGCTGGTCAGTTTAGCGTTATTATTTCTAAGTTTTCGGAAAAGGAAATAAATGAAAAACTCAACACAAAAAACTTCAGTGCGTAATGTTCCGCGAATTGAATATCTACGAGTGAAAAATTTTCGTGCTTTAAGAGATTTGGAACTCAAAAATATCAAACCTTTGACCGTTTTACTTGGGCAAAATGGAAGCGGAAAATCTACGGTTTTTGATGTTTTTGCTTTTCTTGCGGAGTGTTTTTCAATTGGTTTAAGAAAGGCAGTTGATAAACGTGGACGATTTCGAGAACTTAGAACGCGCGGTTCAAATGAATCAATAGTTATTGAAATTAAGTATCGAGAAAATAAAAATTCATCACTAATTACGTATCATTTAGCTATAAATGAAGCCTTAACAGGTGCTTATGTTGAAGAAGAATGGCTAAGTTGGAGACGCGGAAAACAAGTTGGACAGCCTTTTAAGTTTTTAAATTTTATTTCAGGCAGAGGACAAGTGATTTCAGGTGAAGAACCTGATGAATCTGCTCAAAGAATTGAAGAGATTCTTTCCGCACCAGATATTTTGGCTGTTAATACACTAGGACAACTAGCAAGTCACCCTCGTGTTAGTGCATTACGCCAATTTATTACAGGTTGGTATCTTTCATATTTAACGGCAGAAACTTCTCGTAATCAACCTGAATCCGGTCCACAAGAGAAACTTTCTGAAACAGGCAATAATCTTGCGAATGTTATTCAGTATCTTAAAGAACAACATCCTGAGATATTGGGAAAAGTCTTACGGACGCTTTCTAAACGAATTCCACATTTGGAGAAAGTAGAAGCTGAAATGATGCCGGATGGAAGACTGCTTTTGCAGATAAAAGATGCACCTTTTGCGCAACCTATTCAAGCTAAATATGCCTCTGATGGCACGCTGAAAATGCTGGCTTATTTAACGGTTTTATATGATCCTGACCCGCCACAATTCATCGGTGTTGAAGAACCTGAAAATCATCTTTACCCGCATGTTTTGCCTGAATTGGCGGAAGAATGTCAAATTGCTTCAGCAAAAACTCAGTTAATGGTTTCGACTCATTCACCGTTTTTTGTTAATGATTTGCGTCCCGACCAAATTTTTGTTCTTTATCGTGATGAAAAAGGTTATACAAAGGCTGATAAGCCGATTGAAATGCAAGGTGTTAAGGAGATGATTGAAACAGGCGCAAAACTTGGCGATTTGTGGATGGAAAACTATTTTTCACAGCAAACATCGGAGGTGCAGAAATAAGTGCATATCGAATTTTTGCTTGAAGAAGCCTCTGCTCAGATAGTTTTAACTGAAATTGTTCCTAAAATACTTGGGAATGAAATAACATTTAAAGTTCATGACTTTCGAGGTAAAACAAATCTTCTTAAGAAATTGCCGGATAGAATGAAAGGATATTACAACCTGCTTAAATTTCAGAAAGATTGGCGGATAGTTGTTTTAATTGATGAAGACCGTCAGAATTGTCAGGAGTTAAAACAGAAACTTGAAGATATAGCTATGCAGGAAGGTTTATCCACACCTTCAACCTCAGAGAGTTTTCAAGTCTTAAACCGAATAGCGGTCGAAGAGATTGAGGGGTGGTTTTTTGGTGACATTGAAGCATTGACGGAGGCATATCCAAAAGTTCCTCAAACTTTAACTAAAAGAAAAGGTTATCGGAATCCTGATGAAATAAAGGGAGGAACTTGGGAAGCTTTAGATCGGGTTTTATCCTCCGCAGGTTACTACACGAAAGGCTTTATGCCAAAGACCGAAGTTGCCAGAACCATCGCGCCATTTATGAATCCAGAGTTGAATTCCTCAAAGAGTTTTCAAGTCTTTCGTGATGGGTTAAAATCATTTTTGAATTAAAATTATAATGGAATTAAACGATTTACAAACAAAATACGAAGAGATAAAAGAGAAAGTTACCCAGCTTGGGAGGTTTCTTTGACGTTTCAGCCCTTAAAGTTGAGTTGGAAAAACTCGAAGCTAAAATATCTGAACCGAACTTTTGGAATGACAGCGCAACAGCCCAAACAATTGTTAAGAAAAGAAGCCGAATTGAAAGATTAATCGAAGGGCAAGAAAAGTTTGAGAAAATAGTTTTAGATTTAGAAGTTCTTTTTGAATTTGCCGAAACAGATGAATCTTCTCTTCGGGAGTTAGAAGAATTAATTGAAAAAAGCGAGCCTGAAGTTAATCAGACGCTGACTGAAGCCTTGCTTCCGGGCGAAACTGATATGAACAACGCGATTTGTTCGGTTCAATCGGGCGCGGGCGGCACCGACGCGCAGGATTGGGCGCAGATGCTCCTTCGGATGTATCTGCGTTGGGCGGAACGCAAAGGCTTTAAGGTCGAGATCATAGACGAGCAATCGGGAAGTGAAGCGGGCATCAAATCGGCGACGTTTCGCGTCGAAGGCGATTATGCTTACGGGCTTCTTGCGAATGAAGCCGGCGTTCATCGGCTCGTCCGCATTTCGCCGTTCAATTCGGGCGGAAGCCGCGAAACATCGTTTGCTTCGATGTTCGTTTCGCCCGAAATTGACGAAAATATCGTGGTTGAAATCAACGACAAAGATTTGCGGATTGACACTTATCGTTCGTCGGGCGCGGGCGGTCAGCACGTCAACGTGACAGATTCGGCGGTGCGCATCACGCATCTGCCGACGAATACGGTCGTGACGTGCCAAAATCAGCGTTCGCAGCTTCAAAACCGCGCCGTCGCAATGCAGGTTTTGCGTTCAAAATTATACGAACTCGAACTCGCCAAACGCCGCGCCGATTCTGCCGAGCTCGAAGCGACCAAACAGGATATTTCGTTCGGTTCGCAGATTCGCAATTACGTTTTGCATCCGTATCGGTTGGTCAAAGACACACGGACAAAATTTGAAGTTTCAGACGTTGAAGCGGTTTTAGACGGCGACATTGACGATTTTATCAAGGAATTTTTACTTTTCAAAAAAGGTGCGCAGGCCTTGGCTTAAAATAATTAATTTGACGAAAAATGGCGACAACAGTGACAAGAAAAAGACAAACTTCGGTTAAAAACAATTCGCGCAGTAATGAAATTATCGCGGTAGTTTTACTGGCTTTGGCGGTCTTGGTCTTTTTGTGTCTGGTTTCCTACAATCCGATGGATCCGACCTTTAACACGGTTTCATCACAGAAAATTCAAAATTGGATCGGCGTGGTCGGCGCAAATTTTGCTGAATTTCTAATCTCGATCGTCGGTCTGACAGCGTATCTTCTACCGGCTTTGATAGTTTTGATGGCGTGGCGTGTTTTTCGCGCCAAAGATTTACAGTTGTCATTAACTCAGCTTTTCGGGTATTTTCTTTTTATTGCGTCCGCGTCGAGCTTTGCCGCACTGTTTGGTTTTCAAGGCGGCATTTTAGGCGTTTTCTTTCAAAAGATCTTTTTCGGTTTACTCGGAATGATCGGGACGACAATTCTTTTATCGGTTTTTATCATTACATCACTGTTGCTGATCACAAGTCTTTCGTTGGCTTCGATTTTTGGCAGTTTCGGAATGGCGTTTGAGAATTTCGGGATTCATTTTAACGAATGGCTGACCAAAAAACGCGCCAATCGCGCAGAAAGGGTAACGGAAACAATCGAACAAAAAGATAAATTGCCTGAAGCAAAAACCGTCAAAGCGGATAAAACAAAACCGACAATTTCATTAGGCGACGTGGTTTCCGCAACTGAAACGAAAAATGTTAAAATCCGCGAAACTGTCTCGGCGCTTTTTGAAGATTTGAAAAAATCACCCGAAAAACAGGAAGAAAAACCTCAAATAATCGAAGAAGAAATTGCCCTGGAATTGCCCGCCGAAGAAGAAATTATTCCGACGATTTCGGCTTCCGAAGAACCGCTCAAAATACCGGAAAGACCGGAAAGACCGGAAAACCCGTTCTTTGACTTGGTCGCTGAAAGCCAAAAAATTCCGATTACGCCGATTCAGCAAACAGGCGAATTGGATGCCGAATTAGTTGGCGAAATTGAAGAAGAAAAACCTCTCAAACAACCTCGCGCACCGCAAAACTTTGAAAATTACATTTTGCCGTCAACTGAGTTTTTAACTCCCGCAATGGCGCGAATCGAACAGAAAGACGAAGAACTTTTGTCAATCGCACACGAGCTAACCGATAAAACCAAAGAGTTTAACGTGACAGGGCGGGTAATGCACATCTGTCAGGGACCGGTCGTCACGACATATGAATTCAAACCCGATCCGGGCGTGAAATACTCGCGTGTGACAGGTTTGGCAGACGATTTGTGTCTTGCTTTAAAAGCCGAATCAATCCGCATTGACCGCATTCCCGGCAAAGCGTTTGTCGGTATCGAAGTTCCGAACCGCGAACGCGAAACGATCCAACTACGCGAAGTCATCGAATCGAAAAAATTCAAAGATTCAAATTCGATGCTTTCAATCGCTTTGGGGAAGGGAATTGACGGATTGAATTATGTCGCCGATCTCGCAAAAATGCCGCATCTGCTCATCGCCGGGGCGACCGGCGCGGGAAAATCGGTCGGTGTCAATACGCTGATCGTTTCGATACTTTATAAAGCCAAACCCGACGAAGTCAAACTCATTATGGTTGACCCGAAACAGGTCGAACTCGGGATTTATGCCGACATTCCGCACCTTGCAACACCGATCATTACCGACCCGAAACGCGCCGCGATCTCGCTGAAATGGGCGGTCTCGCAGATGGAAAGACGCTACAAAGACCTGGCCGGTTGGGGCGTTCGCAACATTGACGGCTACAACGCGGAAGTTAAACGGCGCAATGAAACCGAACAGTTTGACAACAATGGCGAAGCTTGGAAAAAATTGCCGTTTATCGTTATTATCATTGACGAATTGGCTGATCTGATGATGGTTGCCGGTAAGGAAGTCGAAGAATCAATCACGCGGCTCGCGCAGATGGCGCGTGCCGTCGGCATTCATCTTGTTCTGGCAACGCAGCGTCCGTCGGTTGACGTTATCACGGGTTTGATCAAAGCGAATTTTCCGTCGCGCATTTCGTTCCGCGTTTCTTCAAAAGTTGATTCGCGCACGATCATTGACGCAAACGGCGCGGAAAGTCTTTTAGGGAAAGGCGATATGCTTTTTCTGCCGCCCGGAACCTCGAATCTGATCCGCGTTCACGGCGCGTTTGTTGATGAAAAAGAAATTTACAAAATCGTCGAGCATATCAAAGCGCAGGGCAAACCCGAATACGACATCACGATCACGAAAACCGAAGATGAATTGGACGATTCGGGCGATTTGCCGGGCAAAAAAGATCCTCTGTTTTGGGATGCGGTAAAAAGCGTCGTCAACGCAAAACGCGCCTCAACGTCGCTTCTTCAACGCCATTTACGCATCGGTTACGGACGCGCCGCCGCGATTTTAGACGCGATGGTGCGCGAAGGTTACATCGGCGATATGGACGGCAGCTCGCGCGCACGGCCAATTCTGCAAAAGGCTTACGAAGATTTGCAGGATTGGGACGAAATGAACAATCTATAGCTCAAAAGTTTTCCACAGTTTTCCACAGAAGCTTGTGGATAAGTTTGTGGAAAACTCATTTTCCACAAAGCTAAATGTTGCAATTTAATGAACTTTTAGCATTTTGCACATACTAAATGCAAAAAAATATGCGATTTTTTAAACCTCATTATTTCAACAGTTACGGTTTATTAATTAAACTCTTAGCTTTACTGCTTTTTTGTTTTTTGTATGTTGCTTGTAACAAAAAAGAAACACAACAACTTTTAACGTCTGAAAATAAAGTCAAAGTTGCTGAAACGGCTCTCAATATCAATACGGCTTCCGCCGAAGAACTCGAAAAATTGCCGAATATCGGTGCAAAACTGGCTCAAAGAATTGTCGAACATCGAGAGAAATACGGCAAATTTCGACGCCCTGAACATCTGATTTTAGTGCAAGGAATCAGTGACAAAAGATTCAGACAAATGCAAAATCTCATAAAAACCGAATAGATAAAATTTTCACAAAAAAATGTCTGCCACCGAAAAACAAAGTTCTTCCGCGAATTTTTCCCTTTATCCGCTATTTTGGCTTGCTGTTTGTTTTGCGCTCGGAATTTTGGCGGGAAAATATTTTCAAACAGATTGGAAAACTCCGCTGATCATTTCCGCGCTTGGCGCTGGGTTTGCGGCAATTTTTATCAAACAAAAGCTCGCCGCGGTGTTTCTTTCACTCGCTTTTATTGCCGCCGGAGCGTTTTGCTTTCAAATAAAACATCAAACAATTTCCCCCAATCGCATCAAAAAGATTTACGACGAAGGCCGTATGAAATCGGGCGAACCGGTTGAAGTCGAAGGAATTATTCGCGGTAAGGCAGAATTTGCCGTTGGCGGATTTTTTCTTGAGCTAGCCGTCGAAAAACTGATTTACAAAGGCGCGGAGCAAAATGTGTCGGGAACTGTCAGACTTTTCGCAGCGCTTTCAAACGAACAAATTACGGGCGAATATGAACAATTAAATCTCCGATCCGGCTCAAAAATTCGCGTTGCTTGTAATCTCCGCCGTGAGGATAATTTTCTAAATCCGGGCGCGATTTCATTCAGAGAAATTCTCGACCAAAAGGAAATTGATGCAACTTCCAGCATTAAAAGTCCGCTGCTGGTCGAAAAGATCGGCGAAACAAACACTTTTGCGCTCCTTGCGTGGCTTTATGAAAGACGGCAAGATTTGATCAACGATTTTCGCGAAAAATTCAGTGTTTCGACCGCCGGAATAATGATTGCATCGCTGCTCGGCAACAAATATTTTCTCGACAAACCGACCGCCGAACTTTTCCGCGAAGGCGGCACCTTTCACGTTCTCGTCATTTCGGGCTTGCATATCACGTTTATCGGCGGTCTAACGCTGCTTTTTTTGCAATTTGTTACGCGCAAAAAGTTTTGGCAGTTTGTGATTGCAATCGTGTTTCTGTGGGCATTTTCAATTGCCGTCGGCGCGGATGTGCCGGTCATTCGGGCGACGATAATGTTCACTATTCTGCTTTTTTCGCAAGTCATTTACCGCAACGGAACGCTTCTCAATGCGCTCGGGTTTGGCGGTTTGATTCTGCTGGTCTGGCGGCCCGAAGACCTTTTTGCGCAATCTTTTCAACTGACTTTCATAAGCGTTTTGGCGATCGTCGTCTTTGCTTTTCCGCTGATCGAAAATCTGCGTGCGATCGGCGAATGGCGGCCGACTGCCGAAAAGCCTTTTCCGCCGAATGTTTCTATCCGGCTCAAAAGATTTTGCGAGATGCTTTACTGGCGCGAAGCGTCTTGGAAGATCGAATCAAAACAACAGATCTGGTCGGCCGGTCTTTTCAAATCGCCTTACTTGAAAGTGTTAGAAGCCAAAGGTTTACAAAATATTGCCCGCTATCTTTTTGAAGGCATTCTGGTTTCGCTGATTGTGCAAATCTGGTTGTTGCCGCTGACCGTTTTTTATTTTCACCGCGTTTCAATCGCTTCGGTTTTGCTCAATTTATGGGTCGGTTTTTTTATCGCGCTCGAAAGTTTTGCGGCGGTAATTGCGCTTTTCTTGGCGGAGTTTAGCGATACTTTAGCGTTGCCGTTGATAAAATTGACCGAAGGCTTAAATTGGCTTTTGCTTTCGCTTCCCGATTTTTTCGTTGAAAATAATTGGGCGAGCTTTCGCGTGCCCGTTTATTCGGGCGCGATGAAATTCGTTTATTTTCTTTATTTTGTGCCGATTCTGATTTTGACAATTGCGCTATATAAATGGAAACCTTTTGATTTAATTTCAAATTTCAAATTTCAAATTTCAGATAAAAAAAGCGATAAATCCATTCCAAAATATTTTCTCCGTTTCTCCACATCTCTTCTTCTCCTCTTCTTGTTTGTTATTGTCTTTCATCCGTTCAGTGCGCCGTCAGCCGACGGCCGATTGCACATTGATTTTCTCGATGTCGGGCAGGGCGATGCGGCACTTGTAACTTTTCCGAATGGCGAAACGCTGCTGGTTGACGGTGGCGGCAAGCCGAATTTTAATAATCTTTACGTCAAGCGCGAACGGGAAGAACCCGAAATATTTGAACCTGACGCAAGTACGATCGGCGAATCGGTCGTTTCGCAATTCTTGTGGGCAAAAGGTTATTCGCAGATTGATTACATTTTGGCGACCCACGCCGATGCCGATCATATTCAAGGTTTGACGGACGTTGCAAAAAATTTCCGCGTCCGCGCCGCGTTTTTCGGCAGAACACCTGAAAAAGATGAAGATTTTGCCGAACTCTATGAAGTTTTGCAGAAAAGAAAAATCGAGGTCATCAAATTAAAACGCGGTGATGTTTTGAGTTTTGATAAGGCGCGCGTCGAAATTTTATATCCCGAAACGGACAGCGCGCCCGAAGCCGTTTCAGATAACAATCATTCGCTTGTTTTGCGGATTCTTTTCGGCGCGAAAAAGTTTTTGCTGACCGGCGACATCGAAAAAGAAACCGAAAGTTTTTTGGTTCAAAATCCGGGATTTTTGCGCTCTGATATTGTAAAAGTCGCGCATCACGGAAGCCGGACTTCTTCGACTCAAAATTTTATTGATGCGGCAAAAGCCGATTACGCAATAATTTCCGTCGGCAAAAATTCATCGTTCGGTCATCCGCACAAAGAAGTTTTGGAAAGATGGAAGATCGCAAGAGCAAAAGTTTTGACAACCGGCGAACGCGGAACAATTACCGTTTCAACCGATGGACAAGATTTGATAATCAACAGATTTTCGCCCTGAAAACGACAAAACACTTGAAAGTTTTACCTTAAAAACCTTCGAGCGTTCCTTAGTCAGCCTGTAATACCTTAAGTATCACTTTAAGTATTTTAAAAGTCAAGTATTTTCTTTAAAAAGTTGTAATGCCTCAATAAAAAGTTTTAATTGGGAGCGCAAGCAAGCTGCTTGATGTTATAAAGACGGTTTCTCCAAACTAGCTTAGGCGTTGCTACAAAGTAATGTGTGCATTTATATTAACAAGAATAGATGTTAAATGCTTATAAACAAAGACTTTTACGGAGAATAAAATTACACAATATGCCTTATTATGTAAAGGTTATATTGTAGCAACGCCTTAATTCTACTTTGTTAGATCAAAAATTCAGTCTGGTTTTAGCTGAACAATACGTATAAGACGCTCGTTCACACCCATTATTTCTGCCAATTGGGCGAATTTACCGGCGGTAATGTTTGGCTTTCGGAGCATGTTTTCAAAATAAAGTTGATCTAACAAAGTAGGTGCGACACGAGGTCGCGGAGTTAG
>JANPDZ010000960.1:0-7446 GCA_031431735.1 Acidobacteriota bacterium
ATGCCAAATACGTGACGCCGAGCTATCCGCGACCGGATTACAAACTCGTTGCCGAACGCGGCTCAGGCGTTTGGATCGAAGACGCTGACGGCAACGTCTTTCTTGATTGCAACGCGGGCGTCGCCGTTTGCTCGACCGGACATTGCCATCCAGAGATCGTCGAGGCAATCGTCAAACAAACGCAAACTTTGATACATCTTTGCGGAACCGATTACTACTACAAACAAATGCCTGACTTGGGCAAAAAACTGAGCGAGATCTGCCCGATCAATGGCGACACCAAAACACACTTTGCCAATTCGGGCGCGGAAGCCGTCGAAACCGCTTTAAAGCTCGCGATGTATCACACGCGCCGTCAGAAATTCATTTCATTCTTCGGCTCGTTTCACGGTCGCACGCTTGGTGCGCTTTCGCTTACTTCATCAAAAAAGGCACAGCGATTAGGATTTATGCGTCAGGCTTTGGACGTTGTCCACGTTCCGTATCCGAATAAATTCCGACATTTCGCCGACGAAATGCCGTGCGATGAAGAAAAGATTTCGCGCGACGTGATCAACTGGATCGAAAACCGACTTTTTAAAACTACCACGCCGCCCGAAGAGGTTGCCGCAATCGTCTTAGAGGTCGTGCAAGGCGAAGGCGGCTACATCCCTGCTCCTAAATCCTTTGTTAAAGAACTCAGAAGAATCTGCGACGAAAACGGCATTATGCTGATCGTGGACGAAGTGCAATCGGGAATGGGTCGAACCGGCAAGATGTTCGCGCTCGACCATCACGAAGGCGTTAAGGCGGATATTATGTGCCTTGCAAAAGGAATCGGCTCAGGCTTGCCGATCGGCGTTTGCGTGGCGCGTGCCGACATTATGGATTGGCACAAAGGCGCGCACGCTTCGACCTTCGGCGGAAATCCCGTCTGTATCGCCTCTGCGCTCAAAACGATTGAACTTCTCGAAAACGGTCTGGTTGAAAATGCCGCGACGGTCGGCGCGTATTTACAGGAAGGATTAAACAAACTCAAAGATAAATACGAATGTATCGGCGATGTGCGCGGTTTCGGAATGATGCTCGGCGTTGAATTTGTCACCGATCGGGAAACGCTCAAACCCGATGCCGAACTCCGCGACCGTATCGAAATGGCTTGCTTTAATCGCGGCTTAATCATCTTAGGTTGCGGAACTTCAACCATCCGCTGGTCGCCGCCGCTTATCTTAACTAAAGAAAATGTTGATGTCGCGCTCGAAATCTTCGACGATGCGATTGCCGCTTCGATTTAATAATCAATTAATTATTAAATGGTCGGACAAAATAAAAAATAAAATAAGACTAAAATCGTCGTTTAGAGGCGGTCAGAGACCGCCGTTTGTTAATCAGACTCGACAAACGGCGGTCAGAGACCGCCTCTAAACGTTACGTAAATTTATTTCTGCCCTCTTACTTAACCGATCAGAATGTGAACCGCGCACCGATTTGAATATCACGCGGCGGTTGACGCGTCGGACCGTTTGTAAAGCCGAAACGGCCGAGATTGTTGGCGCCCGGAGTGGTTAAATTCGGCGTATTGCTCGGATTAACGCTGACCGACGAAAAATACGGACGATTGAGCGCGTTGATCGCTTCGACACGAAGCTGAACCTTCATTCCTTCGCGGATGCGGAAATTTTTCGACATTCCGAGATTGAAGTTCAGGAATCGCTGATTGCGAAGATTGGTCGTCGTCAACGGAAAATAACGCAGCGTGTTGTTGCTACCGATATTGGTTGTTCCGAGACCGATTGCCGCCGGTGCCGAAGCGCCATTAAAGACAAATCCGATGGGATAAAAACCCGAAATGTCGAATGCCGGAATGTCTATCCCGTAGCGTCGGCCGTCTTTGTCCTTTTTGCCGAGATAGCTCTTCAAAAGACGCGGATCGGTGACACGATTGTCGTAATAGACGTTGCCGAAAACGAGCGGTTCGCCCGATTGCCATTCATAATTCGATTGGAATTGCCAACCGCCGATGAAAGCGTCGAGCCAGCGATTCCAGTCTTTACCGATCGTGCGTCCGCGTCCGATCGGT
Source organism: Acidobacteriota bacterium (assembly GCA_031431735.1). Taxonomy (GTDB): domain Bacteria; phylum Acidobacteriota; class Blastocatellia; order Pyrinomonadales; family Pyrinomonadaceae; genus JAFDVJ01. The sequence goes on from JANPDZ010000960.1 coordinate 2,060, forward strand.
AATTCGTAGATTCCCGAAAACGTAAAGCGGTGCGGACGTTCGGTCGGCGAAATCTGTTCGGTTAATTCCGCGTCCTGCGGATTCAAACGCGTAGTTTTTTCGTGCTCGCGTGAGAACGAATACGAAGCATTCAGCGAAAGTCCTTTGTTAAATCGTTTGGCAACCTGAATTTGAATCGAATTATAGGTGCTGCTTCCGTTATATTCGGACAAAGTGACGTTGCCGAATTCCGGGAACGGCGTTAGCAGATTGCGGCGCGTGATTGTTGCTGCATTAAAGGTGGCATTGCTCGGAACCAATCCGCGAAACGGATTCGGAACACTTGCGCCGAGGAAAGTCGAAACCGTCGAGCTGAATTCCAAAGTGTTGTTTAGATAGACAGCCGGAATCGTGTTTATCGCGCGGTCAACCGATAGATTGGAACCGCGTGAATGAATAAAGTTCACATCTAATCCGATGCCGAACGGCATCTGTCGTTGGAAACCGATCACAAATCGCGTGTAGGTCGCATTTTTGCGGTCGTGTGACAGAACGGTCAGATCACGTCCGATGAATGTCGCCAGACCGAGACTCGAACCCGGCGATTCAGCAACGCCGGTCGGAAACGGATTATTCAAATCGCCGATAAACGTCAAACCGTTGTTCGTCGAAGCCGTGAAAAGCGTCGGCGTGGAAAAGCCCGATTGATTGATCGCCGTAATCTGAAACGGCGCGGTGAACATTCCGAAACCGCCGCGAATGACGGTTTTATCGTCGAGCGAATATGAAATACCGAAACGCGGCTGCCAGTTGTTTTTATCTGCGCCTTGCGTCGCGTCGCCTTTGCCGCCCGCGAACAGCAAGCCGCCCGCAAGATTTTGGATGGCATTGATCGGAACGCCCGTTGGAACGTTCGCGTTGTAATTTGCCAAAGCTGCGGCGCGCAGCGGGTTTGCCGAAATGGTGTCAAATCCGGTCACGATGCGCCCCGCAGATTCGGTCGCTCCCGTTTCAAATTCATAGCGCAGTCCCCAATTAATGGTCAGACGCGGATTGATACGCCAATCATCCTGGAAAAACATTCCGTGATATTTCGATTTAACGTTATAAACGGCGGGATTATCAATAATGCTTGTTGTTGCATTGGCAGTCGGAATTCCTAACAGAAAAGCGGCCAGATCGCGTCCGTATGCAGCCCGCAGCGCGGTGCTTGAATTCGATGCCTGAGCCGTATAAGTTCCGTCAAACTGAAATCGTCCTGCCCGGAATCCGTTTGTTTCGTTCTTTTCGTTGAGAATCCGCAAATCGTAGCCATAGCGGAAAGTGTGGTCGCCAAAGATCTGCGTAATGGTTGGCTGAACCGAAAACATATTAAACGGACGATACAGACCTTCGTTGTAATCAGAGCGGTTTGAGCCGAGCGCGTTGGCGATCGAAGCCGTCGTAAAACTCGCAAAATCGAAACGAGGAATCACGGTCGAACCGCGAAAAGCCGCTAATGCCGCCGCTGAAAAACCGAGATCGGCCGGTGCGATCGGATTCGCCGGACGGCGTTCCTGTGAAAACAAGTTGTAGCTGCCGCGAATATCGAGAATAAAGTTTGACGAAAGCGTCGCGGTATAATTGAGATTGCCGCCTTTGTTGACGCGATATTCAAAACCGCGTGTCGGTGAATCAGGCTGTCCCATCCAGTTGTAACGGTCTTCCGAACTCTTGCTGTAATAAAATTTCCCGAAAAGTTTTTGATTGCCGCTAAAATTATGGTCAATTTTCCCCAAGTATGATTTATAGGGGCGAATCAGATTCATATTCGAAGCAAAAACTCCGATGCCGTCAACGACCGGTTGATTCGGCAGCGGATAAAGATTCAAATATCTTTGGGCGACCGTGCTGAGACGTGCCGTTGGAATAATATTTCCCGTAAAAGCGGTGCGGCAAACCGTGCCGAGTGTGCCCGTAGTTCCGCAAGTCGTGTTGCCTAAAAACGCGGTTGCCGGATCGTAAATTGCCGTTGTCGCCAGAATTTCCGAAAAATTTCCGGTTCTCTGTAAAGCTGTCGGCACGCGGAAAGTTGTCGGCTCGGAGATGTTGTCCTTTTGGCTTTCGTAAGTAAAAAGGAAAAATGTGCGGTCTTTAAAAATCGGACCGTTCAGCGAACCGCCGTAACGATTGTATTTGCGTTCGGCTTTGGCAAGTCCCGAACGATTGGAAAAGAAGTTGTTTGCCGTGCGGCTTTTGTCGCGATCGTAAAAATAGAGCGAACCGTGAAATTTATTGGTTCCGCTTTTCAGTGCGACATTGACGGTCGAACCGGCGGTGAGTCCGTTTTGCGCGTCAAAGCTGTTGGTTTGAACTTTGAATTCCTGAACGGCATCTGACGGCGGCGTGAAAGCAACTTGTCCGCTAAATGCCAGATTCGGCGAACCGTCAAGATTAATGACGTTGCCGCCCGCGCCGTTGGTTCTGAACGATGCCAGATTTCCGTTGGCGGTCGGACCTGTAAATTGCGGGTTTCCCGTATAAACAACGCCCGGAGCTTGCGTCACCAAAGTCAGAACCGCGCCTTCGGGTAAAGGCAGTTCTTCAACCTGCCGGTTGCTGACGATCGTGCCGGTCGTAACCGAACCGCGCTCGACCAAATCATCGTTGGCAACGACATTGACCTCTGCCGTCGTGCCGATCTGCAGTTGAAAATCAATCGTCAAACGATCGTCAACCTTTAATTCGATGGCTTCGCGAACCGAGGTCTTAAAACCGTCGCCGGTCGCCGTAATGCTGTATTTGCCCGGCATTAAGAACGGAACCGTGTAACTTCCGTCCTCATTGGTTTTGACCGTAGCCGCCACATTGGTTTCGACATTTTTGACAACCACCGTTGCGCCCGGAATCGCCGCCCCGTTCGGGTCGTTGATGTTCCCGGTGATTGTGCCGCGAAATTCCTGACCAAAAACGCTGCTAAAGGCGGACAAACAGACGACGACAACTGCACAAATAATGCTGCATTGAATCTGACTTTTTTTCATCGCTTCCTAATTCCTCTCTAAATTTTGCTTTTTAATATTTGTTTGAATTCAACTATTTATTTGAATTTAGCTTAAAGTAGTAGTCATAATAATTGGTTTTACCAATTATTGCAAATCGGTTTTAATTATTTTAAATTCTTTTCAATTTTTTCCACAAAAAGCAGAGCAAAACCAAACTAATCGGCTATTTGTCGATATATTTAACAATAAACACTTATTTACCAATTTAACGTAGAAAAATAATTGGGTATTACCAATCTACACCTTAGAACTAAACTTCGGTCCCGACAAAACCCTCTGATCCTGAACTGATAAAAAAATCTCTTAAAGCCTAAATTCAAGGTTTTTCGTTGATTTTAGATGTTCGGGTTTGACCAAACAGTTTCAATCAGCTAAAACAATTCGTGATAGAATAACTTTTCAGACAAAACCGTACGTTTTATTCATAACCAAAATCCGACAAGTTGTAATCCGAAATTATGAAATTTTGTCCCCAATGCCGTGCCAAATTTGAAGATGATATGAATTTCTGTCTGCAAGACGGCACGCCGCTGATCGAAGAGGAACAATTTACAAATCAGACGGAAAGCTTCAGCGAAAAAACGATCAGTCTGCCGACGAAGCCTAATCTGCCGCCGACAATTATACCGACACAAGGTTTTTCTGTGCCGCGCAATCCGCCGCCCGCCGCACAATCAATACAACCGACCGTTGCGCTCAGCAATCAACAGACCGCATCTGCAAAGATGGAAACGTCGCCTGTCTTTGCATCGCTGACAACCGATTTGGAGAATTCAAGATCGCGCAGCAATGTGATGCTCGGGTCTTTCGCGGGCATCTTGGCTTTGATAGGAACTGCCATTGGCGGTGTTTGGTGGTATTCGGAGAGCAAAAAAAACACCGGCCAATCGTTAGCCAATACGACGGTTCAAAATCCGACGACGACGGCGAACAAAAATTCAGATTCGGGATTTTCAAACGGAACTAATTCGATAACTTTCGGCAATCAAACCGAAACAAATTTCAAATCAGATGCAAACGGCACTACAAAACCTTCGACGCCAACCCCGGCCGAGACAACGAAACAAACACCGATCAAAGAAACCGAAGATAAACCGACGCTGAAAACTGCCATTCCGGAAGAAACCGAACCGCCGCCCGATAAAACCCCGACGCCGAAACCCGTTCCGAAAATAGTTTCAGGCGGGGTCGTCAACGGTAAAGCAACTAATCTGGTAAAGCCCGAATATCCGGCGGCGGCAAGAGCCGTGCGGGCAAGCGGTGCGGTCAATGTGCAGGTCACGATTGATGAAAGCGGAAATGTTATTTCGGCGAGTGCCGTCAGCGGACATCCGCTCCTACGGGATTCGGCGGTCAAAGCGGCGCGTTCGTCGAAATTCAGTCCGACCGTGCTTTCCGGTCAAGCGGTCAAAGTAACGGGAGTCATCGTTTACAACTTTGTTCCCTGACACGGATTGTTCAAATACTCGAAAATAGTGATAAAATTAAGTTTAACGGGATTTAGGGCAAGTCTCCACCTATAATCCGCTTTGGGATTTAGGTGGAGATGTAGCCCGTTCCACAGCAACCGCGCTTTCCAGCGGTTGTTTAAGTTGTTGTAAATACATATCTTTGCTATAATATATTGGTAGAAATGAAAGCGTATAAGTTCAAAATAAAACGACCAAGTAAAGCGATTGTTGCCAAGTTTGATAACACGCTCTCTTTGTGTCGTGAACTTTACAATTCGGGATTGCGTGAACGAATTGACGCTTACAAACTCAATCAAATTTCTATTTCTTATCAAGACCAACAAAATCAACTTCCTGAAATAAAAGAAGTTCGGGATGATTTGAAAGATATTTATTCGCAAGTTCTGCAAGATGCTTTGAAGCGATTGGACAAGACTTTCAAAGCCTTTTTTGGTCGTGTCAAACGAAAAGACAAAGCAGGGTTTCCGCGCTTCAAAGGTCAAGCCAGATACGATTCTTTCACGTTTCCGCAAGCTGCGGGCGGTTTTCGGCTTGACGGTGACAACTTGTATCTCTCGAAAATCGGAAAGGTCAAAATTAGACTTTCGCAAATGATGAAAGGACGAGTCAAAACTTTGACCATCAAGCGCGAAGTTTCGGGATGGTTTGCAATTTTCACGGTTGAAACCGAAAAGGAAATATTGCCAAAGACAGGTCAAAGCGTTGGAATAGATGCGGGAATCGAAAACTTTATGACGCTTTCCAACGGCGAACAAATTGAGAATTTCAAATATTTTGAAAACTCTCAAAAGCGTTTGCGAGTCGCGCAAAGAAGCGTATCGCGCAAAAAGAAAGGCTCTCAATCCCGAAAGCAAGCTGTCTTGCGACTTCGCAAGATTCACGCTCAAATCAA
>JANPDZ010000961.1:0-14585 GCA_031431735.1 Acidobacteriota bacterium
GCCGCCGCGCGGCGCTGGATTACGACATCGATGGCAACGAAGTCGGCGTCATCGGCGGCGATGATGATCTTTTGAGAAATCCGGCACTTTGCGCAGCGGATTGCCTTGTTACCGATTACGCCAAACCGCTTTCAAGAATTGATTTTCCTTCGTGGTTCGATCTTCGGGAAACTTCGCCTGTTTTAGTTTGGGAAAGAGTTGATACGTCGCAGAGCGGCAAAGGATTAGCCGGAAAATACTGCGTTTATACGACCACGCCCGATTATTCAGATCCGCTTCTTGTCAGACGCGACGCGCAGATCAATTTCGATTTCGGTTCAGCAGCTCCGGCGCCGGGACTGCCCGCAACAAATTATTGTATCGAGTGGGACGGACAAATAAAGTTCAAATACGGAGAAACTTACACAATTACCTCCGTCCAAGATGACGGCGTGATCTGCACGATCGACGGCGACGAGATTATCAACCAATCGTCGAACGGAACCTATACGGGAACCTTCCCGGCGGCGGCTGATACGATTTATACAATCAATGTCAAATTTAATCAAGCGACCGGACCGGGCAAATGTATTTTGAAATGGCAATCTGCTTCGCTTCCAATCGAAGTTATCCCGATGGATTCGTTTTACGAAAATGATTTGCAAATTCCGCGTTACGAATTCAATGGCGCGTGTGCCGCTCCGACCGAAGCCTCGGAATATTTCGAGCGGATCATGCAGCGTTGTCCTGGATGGGACTGGACGGATAAGGACGGAAAAATTACTTTTCTTGCTCCGATGCGCGAAATCATTTACGAATTTCTGTTCGATGCCGAAGATCCAGACGTTGCGGCGACCTTCCTCAGCGGAACTTTCGAGAAAAAACTACGACACCGGCGCGAACGACGCAATTTTGCTTTGTGGAGTTATCGCGGTCGTCGTTATACCGGGTTTCCCGAAGGCTTTGTCGAAGAAAATCGCCCGCGTCTCAGAGAGCTTGGCAACGGAAGTCCGAATAACGACGCGCCGGAAGATTTGATGGTGATGTTTGAAAATCAAGCGCAAAGAATCGCTTCAGCAGAATTCAAATTGCTGACCGACTCGACGCATCTGCTTTCGCTTTCGGCGCAAAAACCTTCGAGTGTGGTGACGAAAAACCAATATGTGCGCGTTCGCAATTGGGTGAAAGGTGATAAACGGATCGAAGATGCAGTTGCCCTGGTTACTTCAGTCAATCGGCAGGGGAATAAATTGGATTTTGGGTTTTTGCCGATCCCCTATCCTTTTTACGAAGATGAGGAGGTCGAGGTAGGTTAATGACATTAATTTATTCAAGCAAAACCCAACATCGTTTTGATAACACCGATAAACCGGTTTTCACGATCGCAGAGCAGGGAAGTTATCCGAAATTATTTGTCCGCGATTATTTTTACCGCGAAATGGCGACGTCTGATTATACTTGGAATCCGCCGAACCGCACTGATTATTCAGTGCCGGTCGAGGTTCGGGATTGTTTTTTGTCGAGTTGGTCGGTTTCATCCGGCGTTTCCAATTCCAGTAACAATTTTACAAAAAATGCAACTGAAGGATTTTCGGGAGCGACTGCCGATTCAATTGGTTCCGGCAATTGTTCAATTGAAGGCAAGCCCGGCTGGATTTACGGAAGTACCGCTTTTGCTCTACAAAGCGGTACGAGTTCTTACGACTATTACAACTCGAGCGGCGATATCGAACACGCGCTAATTTTCAATCAATCCCCGGACGGGATCACCGGAGTCGGTTTTATCAGAGAACGCGGAATCGAAAAAAAGCGGTTCAAATGGGTAATCGGCGATTCCGGGTTGATTGAATTGAAAGACGGAATCATCCGTTATTACCAAATAAAATCGGATGGGGCAATGATTCTGCTAAGGTCAAAGCGTTCGCTTCTAAGCTATCCGGTGACGCCGACTGTTGTCCTTTACCACGTTGGCGCAATTGCCCAAACAGTCAGAATTTGGGCGGGTTCAGGTGCGGCAACTGTCTTAGATTTGTTTGGCGTTCTTTCCGATTTTCAGGATTGGCAAAATCAAGCCGGTTGGGAATCTCTTGCTGAAAAAACAATGAACAAAGATAAAACCGAAGATTTTACTTATTTTACAGATCTAAAAAATCTGATGACTTTAAGTCTCAATATCAATTGGGATGAAGGCGAAAAATATCGGGATTTTCTTGAGTTTTTCCGGTGGCACGATTTGTCGCGGGAATTTATATTTTCGGATGCGGCGCGAAATATCGAATTTTTCGCCAAATTCGTTTCATCGTTCAAGGACAATCCGCTTGGTGCGGATATATACGGAATGTCAGTTGATATTCGGCAAATACTAAATCCGCCGATTTTAACTGTCTGATTTAATTTTTTGGAGGAAAAAGATGGCTACATTTAATAAAATTAACAGTTTTGTCGAGGATCTGGCGGAAAAGGTTCACAACCTCGGTGCCGATGTCCTGACTGTATTTCTGACAACACTTGCCAACGCGCCGACGGCATCCAGCACAGTCTTGGCGGGAATAACGCAAATTTCATATACAAACCTGAGTTCGAGGGTAATTACGACGAGCTCATCAGCCCAAACATCCGGGACCTATAAGCTGATTCTGACGGATTTGGTATTAACCGCATCGGGAGCGGTGGCGACCTTTCGCGAGGTGGGAATTTATAACGACACACCGACATCACCCGCAGATCCGATTATTTGTTGGTTTGATTATGGTTCGGACGTAACACTCGCCAACGGTGAAACATTTACGCTCGATTTTGACGGTACTAACGGGCTCCTGCAGATCGCCTAATTTAGGCAAGGGAGAAAATAAAATGGCTAAAAATAGAAATGAAAATGAGATTTTGAAGGATTTGCTCGTTGCAAAGCAGGAGTTTGCCAAAGTAGCTTCGGACAGACAATCAACTCAGGAAATGGTTGAAAATGCCGGTAGTGCGGTTAAAAAATTGCATTTTCAGCTTGATGAATATTTGTCCAAAGGCGCAAATAGCTGTGCTTGCGGTATAAAACCAATGGGAATGCTGAAAACGCCGACATACTCTGACCGCGGGGTTGATTTCCCAAATATTTGGGAAATTGGCTGTATTCACTGTCCGCCGTTTCTTGTTGAACGTGAGGATGGTACACCGCTTGTCATTGACGGTGAAGTCAAAAAGGTTAAACGACGTTCACTTTCGGCACGGGCTTTCGTCGTTGATGAAGTCACCCGAAAATGGAATGAACAGGAGTGGGTCGAGGACACTCTATTTGACCGAATACCCGGTTTTATACCGGTTTATGCCGAGGAGGGTAAATAAATGGCAGAACCAAAAAAAAATCCTGTCACGATTGTATTATCAAAAAGTCAAGTTGCTGATGCGATTAAATCGTATCTGAAAAGCAAAATGGAAGTTTCATTGGATAAGATAAAAGACGTAAAGTGGCATTCAAATGCGGTGGTGATATTAAAAAATTAGTCTTAGATTGTTCTGAGGTTGGAGTAGGATTTTGTGAAATGGGTTCTACATCAGAACAATTTAAGGTTAAAGCGTTAGGAAGTTAGAAAGGGCTTCCTAACGCTATTCTAACAAAAGAAGATTAAAATGGCAGTTCCAACATTTGTATCGGCGGGGGCAATTGCGAGCGACTTGACGGGCGCGGCTTCCGTCACGCCTACGCCACCGACACATCAAACCGATGATATTTTAATTGCTATTGCTGCCAATGATGCCGGAAATGATATGACAACCGCAACGTCAGGTTGGACATTAATGGCAAACAAAGGCATTACAAGTGATTGGGGGTTTGCTGCTTGGTGGAAACGTGCGACTGGTGCGGGAACATCCGGCCCGACAATTACCGCCGCCGGAACAGATTGTTTTGCGATTGTTTACGTATTTCGTGGTTGCGTGACAAGTGGAACGCCTTATGAGCAATACGGCGATAACCACAGTGGCGGCGGTGCAACCACCACTCCAAGCACTCAAGGTTGGGTAACAACAGGGGCAGATAGGCTTATAGTTGCATTAACGGGAATTGATGATGACACTGCTTTTTCAAGCGGCTACCCACCTTCGGGTTGGACGAATAATGGGCACTCAACAGATGCAAGTGGAACAGACGGCGGTTTTTCCTGTCTTAGCAAAACTAAAGCGACAGCCGGTTTTGAAAATGCAATAACAGTTGGAACTTTGGCGACGGCAGAACTTTGGGCGACCTTTGGTTTTGCTTTAATTCCATCAGCAACTGGTTATACTTTAACTTGCGGACAAGGTTCTTTTTCACTTACCGGGCAGGCGTTAAATTTACTAAAAAGCTTAAAATTGGTTGCGGTTCAGGCATCATTTGCTTTGACAGGACAAAATGTAAATTTATCAAAAGGTATAAAATTGGCGGCAAATCAGGGTAGTTTTGCACTTTCCGGGCAACCTATGGTATTTCCAAGGATATATAAATTACCCACAAATGTTGGGTCATTTACACTAAGTGGTCAAAACGCCGGGTTATTGAAAAGTTGGTTATCTCTGATTGCACCACAGGGTTCATTTGTATTAACGGGACAAAATGTAAATTTATTATTTAATAAAAAACTTACCGCCGACCAAGGCGCATTTGTTTTATCGGGGCAATTAGTTAATTTATTATTTGATAGAAAATTAACTACATCTCAAGGTTCATTTTCAATGACGGGAAATGATGTTCAATTTCGGTTGGGTAAGGCAATAGTTTTAGGTTATGGTGCATTTGGTTTGACGGGTAACGCAGTCGCCTTAAGATTTGATAGACGATTACCAATAAATACCGGAAGTTTTGCCCTCAGTGGTCAGTCTGTAAATCTTTTGGCGAATAAAAAATTGATCGCCGATATAGGATATTTTACCCTCAGTGGTCAGTCTGTAAATCTGATTGGTGCAAGCAAAATACTGCAAGCAAATACAGGAACTTTTGTGTTATCCGGACAGGCAGTTAATTTTCCACGAAGCCGGCAAATGATTTTAGATACAGGCAGTTTTAATCTCACGGGACAAAGCGTAAATTTACTTAAAGCAAAAGCCTTAATAATCGGGACAGGTAATTTTACCCTCACCGGAGAAAATGTAAATTTATTGAGAAATCAAAAACTTGCGGCGGCGGCAGGCTCATTTACATTAACAGGAAATAATGTCGGATTAAAACTAGGTCGTAAATTATCGGCAAATTTTGGGCAATATACGATTACTGGTAATAATTTAATTTTCAAATACGACAGAGTCTTGGTAAATGAGTCAGGCTCATTTAGTTTTACCGGGAATGATATTGGATTAAAGATCGGATATTTTTTACAGGCCGATGCCGGAAGCTTTGATTTTCAAGGTTTCAACGTTAATTTTATCTTTGATGGTGAAATAATAATTGTTTTAAGTCCTCCGTTAGAATCGAATATCACCAATAGTTTTAATTATGTTTCAATATTGTCGGCGTCGAATTTAGGCGAGGCAATTATTTTAGCGGACGGTCAAACTTTATCTGTTTTAGAAAATGACGGCGAAACTGAAGCCGAAATAGTTTGTTGAGAGGTAATTATGGCAAATGAATTTTATATGAAAAAAGGCGATACTGCGCCGTCAATTGAAACCATTTTATCAAGTGCCGGCAATCCGGTAAATTTAGACGGTTGCACGGTCTTATTCAGAATGAGTCCGGCGGGAACCGGCAACCCATTACTTGAACGAGCCGCAACTGTTGTTATGCCGCAAACCGGAGCTGATATTGGAAAAGTATATTTTGAATGGGAAGACGGCGATACCGATACGACGGGAACTCATGATGCTGAATGGCGCGTTACATTTACAAATGGCAAAAAGGCGACATTCCCGCGTGGATCGGGTGAGATGTTTAATAAAGTTATTATTCAATCTGAAGTTGTTTGAATTTAATCCAATCGAGGATAATATTATCATCAACAAACCGACAATTATTCAGGAAAGAAAAAATCTTAACGGCGCGCGTGCGCAGCTCGATGGCGACACTCAGGATTTTCGGAAGGAACTTGAGAAGGTTTTGGGCGAAAAAGCGAAATAAAAATTTATTTTTTGAAATTGGTGCAATTTTCTTATGTCCTCTCCGTTCTATGAAAAAGCAATGCTTTTCCAAAGATATTAATTTAGATAAGGAAGGAACTTTTATGATTAAAAAACAATTTTTATTGGCAACTCTGATTTTCGCTTTAATTTTGGCTCTTTCGGGTATTTCCTTTGCCGGTGAAAACGGCGGAACACGTGGCGGTAAGTCCAGTGCCGGTGATGCCGGATCGACGAAAAAATTCTTCGCCTTGTTTGCAGAAAACGGCAGCACTCGCGGCGGTAAGTTCGGCGGTGTCGGAGACGGTGCCGGTTCCGGTAAATGAAGGAAATTCGGCGGCGGTAACGTTGACGGCAACTAACGCCGATTAAATCTTTAGGAAATGGAAAAGCACTGGTTCGATTCCCGCCCTACGCACCGTCTGAGCCCTACCTTGAAACGATAGGGGATACTTAGTACGCACTTCCGATGTTTTTGATTTATACCAAAACGGGTTAAATAAAGATAAATAAAATCTTAACCTCAATTAATAATTTTAAAAATAAAAAAGGCGGCTCTACTCCGCCTTTTTTATTGATTTTAGTATTGAAAACTTATATTTGATTGCTGTTCTTGATTCAAAGTACTTGCTGTGACATATTGGTGACTTGGTTCTGATATTTCCAATACTATTTTTCGAAGCTCATTAATTTCTTCACTTTCTTTACCGATGGCTTCAGTATCATCCTCGTTTGATTCAAGATGTTTAAAGATAATTTCGTAACCTCCTGATGACTTTTCCTCTAGTTTATTTTGACCGTCCATTTTCCCTCCAATTAATTTAAATGATTTTTCTTCCTACTTTTGCTTCAACATTTCTTCGTAATTCTGTTAAGTCCAGATCAATACCACATTTTGGGCATTTCATTTTGTTTGTTGCTGGAAACGGCACACTCCCTGGTTGGATTGGGAAACCCTTTCTAAGGTTTCCTTGTATCTTAAACACTTCTTTGCAAGCCTGACAGGTAAAGTTAATATCTGCGAATTCAGACAATTTCGATTGAGCAGGTTGCTGTTGAACAAGCATATTTTCTTCACGAGCAAAGCTTAATATTTGAGATTTCGGTGTTTCAAATACTTTGTAAACTCCTAAAGGGGTAGCGAATGTCATTTTCAACAAAACAAAATATCGACGTATCGCATCAGCCAATTCCGGTTGTTCAGAGTAATCGGTAATTAGCAATTTCATATTTCTTAAATCTTCAATCTTTAGGGAGCGTGCGTGGGTCAACCATCGACTATGGTCAGCTAATTTATCGGCAATTTCCTCTGCTCGCTTTAATTTATCCCCATCAGTAACAGTTTTTTTTGTACTTGAATGAGTGTCCCAATTCTTAAATTTATAATTAGCAAGCCATTGGGTAACAAGAATTTTAGCGAATTTAAGAGCATTTTCCGCATGTTGTATTTCCCCTGGAGAAATTGCCTGTAAAATTGGAATATAAGCTTTGTTAAGAACCCCTGAATTCGTAACTTCCTCTTTTATTTTGTCCAAACCTTTGATAAAGGCATCTGCAGAAAATTGTTTACCTTGGTTAGAAATTTGCGCATCAATCGGACCAAGTGCCGATGCTGGTTCCATAAGAATCTCATCCCCCGCCATCGCAATAAGAGTTCCCGCACTTTTTGCATACCCAGGAATTATGATACCAACTTCGTTAAATTGTGATCGTAAGAGATTAACAATATCTTCAGCAACTTCGCCAAGTCCCCCCGGAGTTTCTAAAATAACATCAATTTTGTCACCTTCTAAAACAGAAAGTTGGTCATTAACAGGAACCAAATCACTCCAAGTTATGCTAATTGGAGCGGAGTGTGCTTTGTTTATATCGGCGGCAATAACTAAAATTGATCTGTCATCTCTAAGTTTTGATATAACTTCTAACTGGCGTTTTCGTTCCTTTGTTAAACCATCAAAAGTAAAACGAGCATCGAGATATTCGGTATAAATACCTTTTTTATTATTGGTTTCCGGCATAATCGGTATTTGAGGTATTGCTGCTTGTGGAATAACTGGTTGTGTTGGAGTTATTTTTTTTCTATTTCTGTTTTTTGACATTTGGTTAAAGTGGAATTTGGTTAAATTTCAGAATAAGACAAAACAACATTTAATCGGTTGTTTTCGCAAATTTTACTTTTCGTTGATAAATAAATCAACAAAATTCTGCAAATTTCCTTAAAAAACCTTGTAAGGATAAGATATTTGCACAATTTTGTTGATTATGTCAATTACTTTATGAGATTTGAAAATCAATAAACATTCTGCAAATCTGGCATCACCGGCTTTTTGGGTCTAATTATTTCATCAAAGTTCATCCGCAGTTTATCCGCTATGAAAAATCCATTTTGTCGGCAACATCTAGACAAAATATAAAAACCGTAGTTGCAAATTCACTGCCAACACAAATCATTTTGTAACCTGTCGGATTGAGACCCTTCCTATCATTAATCGGCTGAATTAGACCAGATCGAAAAATGCTGGCTGTTCAATTTCAGTCGTGTAAGTTTTGAAAGTAAAAAGCGGTTGAAATTAACCAACCGCTTTTTACTCGTTACTTTTTTGCAATTATCTTACACTTCCGCCGCCTTGACGCTTTCGACTCGCGGAATTAAATTACCCGCAATTTTGTTTAGTTCAAGCGAACGTTCCGGCTCTACGCTCTGTGCCTGTGCAATCCAACTAACCGCATTCGACAGCCGATAAATCGAATTTCCGGGCGGCAAATTGACAACATCCGGTGAATTATAGGCTTCAATCGCACTTTCGGCTTCCGCTTTATTCAAATTCTTTTTCAGAATTGCAATTGCTTGTTTCGGTGAAATTTCCTGTTCGGCGGCGGTTTTAATTGCCGTCAAATAACCTTTCACGCGGGAAGGATTGAGCGATGTTCGGACAACATCGCGCAGGGCGGAAACATTCGCCTGTGTGTCGAGTTCATATGTTTTATCGGAATATTCGATATTATCCGAAAGCCGACCGCCGAGATGAATTTGCCGCAAAACATCGTCAAGCGTCATTCCGTTGGTGCAAGCCAATCTCATTTGGAACATCTGAAGCGTATGACCACCGGCACCAAAATCCGAATTTCCCCACTCAATTCCGAAAACCATTACCTCATTTGGAATCGGCTCAAACACGATGGGCAGAATTGCACGAAGCCGAATCTTGGTTTCTAGTGCGAAACCCTGCACGGGAACTGCCCCGATTTCCTGACACGCGCCGATGAACGAATCAAGAAGCGGACGCGAATCAAGGCGGCGGTAACGATCAGATAAAAAACCGCGTGTTTCGTCTCCGACGGCGCGAAGTAAATAGCGCGTTCCGTTCCCGCGCCCGAATATTTCACGGAAATTATGTGCCGCCAGTTCCGCGCCCCAAACGCCGCGTGTCAAAAGCGAATTAATAAATCGAAACGGCACGTCGGCTTTTTCCGAAACTTGCGAAAGAGCATTACGATGGAGTTTTGATTGTGTTTCGGCAATGACCGCAATTTGCGGCGGCAATTTATCGCTTTCCGGTAAAACAGGCACAAAATCAAGAACCGCGCCGCGCACGATTTTATCTCTGATGATTTGCGATTGCACCTGTTCGACAACCATCATTGATTGCGATAGATTTTGATGGATAATTTCCTGCATTTTGATTTTGCCTGCAGAAGCGGCTTCCGATGTTGATTGTTCGTATTCGTTAAAATTAGTCATTTACTTTTTCTCCTTTTTGCATTTTTTCTTTCAAACTTTCGACGGCTTCGATATTGCATTGCTGATGATGTGCCATCGCTTCAATATCTTCGGTAAATTCCGCCGCTTCTTTTTCCTTCAGCAAATCCAAATCGGCGGCGACTTCTGCTTGCTTCCGGGCAATTCTTTCAATTAAAGTAATATCGTCTGTCATAAATTGGTTACACTCCTGTTTAGATAGATTTTCGCGGCGTTCACGATACCAGCGTGAACGCCGCTTTGCCATTACACTTGCGCTTCAAACCGCGCTTTGATCCCGCGCTCGAAGAAGTTCTGCTCCAGAACTGATTCCAGCTCGTCGAGATTTGATTCCGTTTCCTCGAAGAACCAGAAGCCTTCGCGTGCATTCCATTCACCGTAAAACTCACCTTGCTCGACAAATTCGCCGATACGATCGTTGTCGATCTGAGTTTTTCCCGTTATACATAATCCAACCATTTTCTTTTCCACCTCTTCTCTAAATTATTTGATTAAGAAAATGTAAAATCAATTAATAATTCTTAATCTAAATTAAGAATAAACTAAATTAAAAAGAATGGCAACTTATTATTAATCTAAATAAAGTTTTTTTAGATAAAGTTTTTCTAAATCAAAATATTATGATATAAATAATTTGTGAAATTGCTTTCGACAAAAGAAGTGGCGGAATTATTAGGCGTGACATCGGTTCGCGTTTTTCAACTTATTCAGGAAGGAAAACTTCCGGCTCACAAAATCGGACGCGATTTGTTCGTGGATGAAAAGGATTTAGATTTAGTCAAAAATCGACCGGGGCGCGGACGACCGAAAAAATCAAAATAGTTAAAGGTAGAACTACCTTTTAGAAGCCCAAAAATTACTCAAAATTGATTCGGGGCAAGTTATTGACAATATCAACTGTTTCGGTGCTGATCCGAACAATGCTCAATAACAAATCCAAAATGTAACGCGGATTTTCCGGTGCCCAATCGTTCGGGTCGTTTCGGATGCCGCTTTCTTTATGTGTGGTGATTTGGTAGCGTTCCATAATCCATTCAATCGCGCTTTTGCCGTTCACGATATACTCGTAGGCTTTTTCCGGAATATTTGAGACTGTGATTTTGCTATTGAACAGAATTTGGCTTTTATCGGTTTTCGAGGGGAAACGCATTTTTTCGACCTTGTAAAAACCGTAATCTTCGCCGTGAACTATTACCTCATCAGAGGGCGGAACATTCTCATAGTTAATATGCAAATCAGCAAGTTTTCGCCCGGCTTTGCTGAATGCCCAAAAATCATAAGCACTATCAACTAAGGGAATTCGCGGCAGCATTTTTTTGAGATCGATTGAGAATTTTTCGCGATAATCTTTACTGTGCAGAATTCCGTAGACATAATAAAAAATATCTTCTTTACTGACTATATTTCCGTGCATTTCTCGGGTCTGATTGAAAATAAAGTCACTGATTCCATCACGACGAACAAACTCTGATTTG
The DNA here is from genome assembly GCA_031431735.1 of Acidobacteriota bacterium. Taxonomy (GTDB): domain Bacteria; phylum Acidobacteriota; class Blastocatellia; order Pyrinomonadales; family Pyrinomonadaceae; genus JAFDVJ01. The sequence goes on from JANPDZ010000961.1 coordinate 11,293, forward strand.
TCGCTGTCGAACAAACCTCTATTAATTTTATTTTGTTCTTCGTAATAATAAAGTGAAAAACTCTGTGTTTTGCCAACACTTTCCAAATCAGGAATGAGGTTTGTTATCAAACAAGTAAATTCCTTAGTAACACCGACACCAGAGACACAAATCACCAAGTTGGGTAAGTCTGGTCGTGGAAATAATCTTGGAATTTGATATGTTCTGTGATTAAGATAATTATCGAAATAAACATATTCAGAAGTAAATGGACGATAGATAGATTTAACAATGGAGGTTACTTGAAAATTAAGTGAAATCTGACGTTCAAAAGTTTGAAACAAGCTACTAGACCATTTAATTTTACTGGCATCCGTATTGATATAATTTTCAATTATCAAGTTTGGATTTTGGGATAGAGCTGTTTTATAACCCTCAACTTGCTGATTATAAAATTCAATCATCTGGGAGATATTCATAAATAGCTCTTTGTTTGAAAAATTATAAATCCAAGAATCGCGATTTGTTTGCAAACCATTAGATGAAGTAATAAATATTGACTTGGAGTTAACATCGAATTTGGTTTCAGGAGCTAATGGTATAAAAGTCCCAAAAACATCATTCCTTGTGCTTATCCAATCTCCATGCTCATTCGGATTTAATTTCAACCACTCCATTTTAGAATTACCGACTGAACCGAATCTAACAATTTTCTTCAGTTTTTCTTCGCGAGAAAGATAATCTCCAATATCGTGATAATAAATTTTCGCCTTTCCATTTTTAATGGAAGGATTTTTAATAAGCAAAGTTATTGCAACCGGTGTTCTTGATCCAGAACCAAAAATCTTTCCGCCTTCTCTACGGGATAATTCTCCGCTTGTTCGCTGGTTTCCTCTTAAATTAAAAACATAAATTGAAGAGAATTCTTTTTCAATTGTTTTGCGAAAACCTTCCGTTGCATTGCCGTCAAGCCAGGAACCGTTTGAAACAAAAGCAATAATACCTCCGTGTTCCGGGTCAAGACGGTCAGTACTCCAACGAAAAGCCTTGAAATATGAATCGTAAAGCGAATTTTTATTTATCGCTTTGGTTTCGGCGGCATATGTTTTTGAAATTCGAGAATCCAGATTGTCGTAACTTTGGTTTTGAGCATTGTCATTGGCAGATTTTTGCCCGACCGAATAAGGTGGATTGCCCAGAATTATACGAATCGGACTGCTTTTTTGACGAAGAACCCGATCGGAGTTTTGCGGAAACATTTCGGAAAAAAGTTTTTCGCTTTCTTTACTTTCACCGAGCTGAAAAGTGTCTGTCAGACAAATACCTTCAAACGGTTCGTAATTTTGGCTTTGCTGCAGATCGTGGTAAGCATTTTCGATATTGATCGCGGCGATGTAATAAGCAAGCAAAACAATCTCATTCGCATGTAGTTCGTGCCGGAATTTCCGATCAATATCTTCCGATGAAATCAAACCGCTCTGCAGTAACCGAGTAATAAATGTTCCGGTTCCGGTAAACGGGTCAAGGATGTGAATATTCTCATCGGAGATACTTCGACCGAACTCTTTTTTCAGCACATCATTAACCGAATGAACAATGAAATCAACGACTTCAACCGGTGTATAAACAATGCCGAGCTTTTCGACCATTTTCGGGAAAGCAGTTTTGAAAAACTTGTCGTAAAGTTCGACGATTATCCGCTGTCTGCCTTGAGAATTATCGATTCCGGCAGCTCTCATTTTCACTGATTCGTAAAATTTATTAAGAATTTCCGTATCCTTTTCAATCGTCTCAGCTTCCAGCAAGTCAATCATCGATTGCATCGAAATGGAAATCGGATTATTTTTCACAAATGAATAGCTTTCAAAAAGGGCTTCAAACACCGGTTTGGTAATAATATGCTGGGCAAGCATTTCGATTGCTTCAGCTTGGGTAATTGCCGGATTAATATTTTTTTGAAGCCCGTCCAAAAAGGAACCAAAAGCCTCAAAATGTCTATTATCCTGGTTAATCAACCGGGTGATGCGCTCGATGTATCTTTGAGCTATTTCGGCAACTTCCTTCGCCCATTGTTCCCAATAACGCCGGTCACCGACCTTTTGCACCATTCTTGCAAAAACAACGTTCTGTAATTGCTGAAACTGTAGCAATAATTGTTCGGAAATTTTCGTCGCTTGCGGTGTTTGATAGGCGGCGGTATTACCAAAGTCGTCTCTGATATTTGCAGAAGCATCGTCGAAAAAAGAATCAGGACGACCAATGATTATCTGTTCGGGTTTCTTTTTGTTGAGCTCGATCTTATTGACCATTGCATTGAAACGGTCGTCGTGCGCTCGTAATGCATTCAAAACAGTCCAGACGACTTTATATCGCTCATTGTCATTCAAAGCCTGATCGGGTTCGATATCTGACGGAACCACGACCGGAATAATGATATATCCGTATTTTTTACCTTCGGATTTGCGCATTACGCGACCGACTGACTGGACAACATCAACCTGAGAATTTCTGGCGGATAGAAAGAGAACTGCATCGAGCGTCGGAACATCGACGCCTTCACTTAAACAACGAACATTGGTCAGAATATGACAATCCCGAGAATTTTCCGGCACATTTTTAAGCCAACTCAATTTTTCATCCCGAAGCGGTGCCGACATTGTGCCGTCCACATGGTCGGAAAATACCGTGACGGTATTTTCTCTTTTTTCATCTGAAAGCGATTCAAGATAGGCGTGTTTTGCCGAATTAAAGGTTTTGGTGATTGATTTCGAGTTTTTGATGTTCTGACAAAAAGCGACTGCCCGGCGCATCGGGTCCGGATCAGTATTTTTAAGTAATCCTTCGTCCCCTAAAATTTGTTTTGATAAGGCATTTATACAACCGATCAATTTCGATATATCGGTTGTTCCGATCTCATTATCGCCGGATAGCATTTTTTGGACTGCAATTGGAACTTCGCCTTCGTCTAAGGTCAGAATGAGCACTTTATAATCGGATAGTAAATTGCGTTCAACAGCAGCTCCAAAGCCGATCCGATAGATTTCTTCGCCATATAATTTCGCATCGTCCATCGAACAAAGGATTGCCTCTGATTGTGCCGCTTTAGATTTTGAATCATCGCTGAACAGCCGCGGCGTGGCGGTCATATAAATTCGTTTTTTCGCTTTGATGAAATCGTTATCGTGAACCTTTACAAATGCGGACGAGTCATCACCGGCAACGGTTACTCCGGTTGTTCGATGTGCTTCGTCACAAATAATCAAATCGAAACAAGCGAACTCCGGGTCGGTTTCAAGTAGTTTTTGCTGGGCTCG
>JANPDZ010000962.1:0-2940 GCA_031431735.1 Acidobacteriota bacterium
AATTTTTGCCTTCTATCTTTTAATGCGTTTGAAATGCAGAAAAACTATCATTTGGAAAGTTTTTTTTAAAGTTTTATTGCAATTGTGGTAAGTTTGTTGTAATAATCTATGCCCTTTAACCGAAAAAATGTCCGAAGCGAATACACAAGAAGTAACCGAATTGCTCCAGAAATGGAGCGGCGGCGACCGTGACGCATTGGAACAGTTAACGCCCATTATTTATGCGGAACTTCACCGCATCGCCAAACGCTATATGAACCGCGAACGCGACGGTCATACTTTGCAGACGACCGCGCTCGTCAACGAAGCGTATCTGCGTTTGATTGATTGGAAAACGGCGAAATCGAATAAACGCGTCCATTTTTTCGGCGTGTCGGCACAATTGATGCGGCGGATTCTGGTTGATTTTGCGCGGAAACGTCCGAAAATTTCAAATAACGAATCGGCAAAGAAAGTTTCATTGGAAGAAGCATTTACCGTGACAACCAAAATAGATGTCCAGGCTGCCGTTGCTGACCCCGAATATCACTCATAAATTACGGTAATTGCAAAAGACACGAAATGATCGCTTTATCGCGCCTTTTCGTGTCTTTTGCGGTTGATTCTCTCGTCCGCCTACTCCTTCGAATTGGGCGTTTGTGTATTGTCTATCGAAGCCGCTTCGTCCGGCATAAGCGTTACGAGGTCGGCGGCGACTGGAAGACATGTATATCGTTGATGTCCCTACCACTACTGATCGCTCCTGTCGTAGTGTCAATAATCAAGGCCTTCACCTTCACATCAGATCTGTCCACCGTAACCATGCAGCGAACTGCCGACGAGTTGGGCGTCGGTGTGATGTCCATCGAAGCACTTTCGCTCGCCATCAGTCTTACCGGATCAGTAGTGGTTTCTGAGTCGGCGGTAAGGATGCATAACCTTTGGCCGCCGCCACAACCTAGTAAGCAACCTGGAATATCGCAGATGTAGAACTTGTTGTTGAAAGAAACGGTAGCACCCGTATTCGAATTGGCAGCGGGCGCAACAGTAACCCGAAGCAATTGGTTCGGACCCAAAGTAATTACGCCTGTGTCCGCGAAATATCTTTGCGGTGCTGCTGCCGCTTGGGCAGCGGCGGCTGTCGCGCCGAAACTCATCAGCGATAAAAAAGCTACGCCCAAAACGAGCGCGATTGATAATGTTATTCTGTGTTTCATGTTAATTTTAATTCCTCCAAAAAAATTGCGGTCTGTTTACCGCTCACTTACTAATGCGTTTCGTTGTCGGAAAAACTATCATCGGAATGAATTTTTTTATCTTTTACAAAGAAAAGACGGACATCCGCCCGCCTTAACAAAATAATCAAAAGTTTTAGACTTGATTCTTAACCCTTTGCTTATCTTTCAGATGTTACTACGACAAGAGATGACAAGGTGGTTGACGCAAATTCGGATCCGGTATTTATCATCGAAATTGAGGCGCACGCTGCCGTTGCCCACTCAAATATCGCTCATAAATTATGGTAACCATGAAAGACACGAAAAACACGAAAAGATCGCTTTATCGCGCCTTTTCGTGTCTTCGCGGTTGATTTTCGTTTCCGCCTACTCCTTTGCCTTGCTGCCGGTCTCAAGTTCCACTCTAGTAGTCAACCCCAGAAAATACTTTCACATGACTAACGATCGCGCCCGTATCAATGTCAATAATAAAGGCATTCACCTGCACATCAGGACTGTCCACCGTAACCACGCTGCGAACTGCCGACGAGTTGGGCGTCGGTGTGATGTCTATCGAAGCACTTTCGCCCGGCATCAGTCTTACCGGATCAGTTGTGGTTCGTGATGTAACGGTATGTATGCAAACTCCGTCATCGTTGCAGGTGCTTGGATCGTATTCAATCTTTACGAAATTCAAACTAAAACTGTCGGTAGGTCTGCCGGCTTGGGGAGCTACTGTAATGCGAAGAATCTGACCCGGACCGAGCGTGACGACGCCTGTGTCGGCGCTATATGTCCTTAGGCGTTCAGCCTTTACCGTCGAGTCGGAACTCATCAGCGATAATAAAGCGATGCTCAAAACGAGCGCGATTGATAATGTTATTCTGTGTTTCATAATTTTTCTCTCTTTTTTTTTGTGAACTCCGAGACTTACCTGCGAAGTTTTTCCCTTGTTTTTCAACCAGCCGTTTTTTTTCGGCTTCACTTACTAATGCGTTTGATTTTCGAAAAAACTATCATTGACCAATGATTTTTATCGATTTATTCTTTTTTGTGCTAAATTAAGAGTTGAATAACTTACTCTGAAAAGCCGGAATGCCAATTAATTCAACATTCGAAGTGACCGAACTCCTCCAAAAATGGAGTGACGGCGATGCTCACGCGCTCGAAGAGCTGACGCCCGTCATTTACGCCGAACTTCACCGCATCGCCAAACGCTATATGAGCCGTGAACGCGCCGGTCATACTTTGCAAACCTCCGCGCTTGTTAATGAAGCCTATCTGCGTCTGATTGATTGGAAATCGGCAAAATGGAATAACCGCGCTCATTTTTTCGGCGTGTCAGCACAATTAATGAGAAGAATTTTGGTTGATTTCGCCAGAAAGCGTCCGCGAATTTCCCGCGACGAATCGGCAAAGAAAGTTTCATTGGAAGAAGCATTTACCGTGACGACCGAAAAAGACGCAGATCTTGTCGCATTGGACGAAGCCTTGAACGAATTGGCGAAATTTGACGAACGCAAGGCAAAAATCGTCGAATTGAAATTTTTCGGCGGTTTATCGGTCGAAGAAACGGCGGAAGTTATCAAAGTTGCTCCGATCACCGTGATGCGTGAATGGCAAAAAGCCAAAGCGTGGCTTTATCGAGAGCTAAGTAAGGGATAAGGGATGAGGGATGAGGGATAAGGGATGAGGGATGAGGGATGAGGGATGAGGGATGAATGTAAGCAGTCTGTTTCTTTTT
>JANPDZ010000963.1:0-2415 GCA_031431735.1 Acidobacteriota bacterium
TTTGCAGACCAAGCACGTTTTTGTGCGGCTGTTCGGTTTGGCACATAAAACCATCATTATTGACGAGGTTCACGCCTACGATGCGTATATGTCCACGCTGCTCGAACGCTTGCTCGAATGGCTCGCCGCACTCGGTTCGCCTGTGATTTTGCTTTCGGCAACGCTGCCGATTGAACGCCGAAATAAGTTGATTATGGCTTATCAACAAGGCTTAGGCGTTGGGACAAACGAGATTCAAACAGCAAAATATCCGCGAATTTCTTACGCTACGGATTCAACGATAAAGGTCAGACACATTAATTCTTCAACGAAAACTCAAACCTTACATATCAAAAAAGTTGACGACAATTTTGTCGAAGATTTAAAAGTTAAACTCAAAGACGGCGGTTGCGTAGCGATAATTTGCAATACAGTTGGACGTTCGCAAGGGATTTACAAACAACTTTCAAACGACGATTTTTTCAAAGGAAATGCTGACGACGGTTTGCCGAAACTCGACTTGCTTCATTCACGTTTCCGCTTTTGCGACCGTGATGCAATTGAAAAGAGAGTTCGCATCAGATTCGGCAAAGAAGGCGACAAAATCAAAGTTACCGAAGACGGAAAAGAAGTTGAAAAAGAAGTCAAACGCCCTGATTTTGCCGTTTTGGTTTCAACTCAAATCATCGAACAATCGCTCGATATTGATTTCGATCTAATGATTTCCGACCTCGCTCCGGTTGATTTACTTCTCCAACGCGCCGGCAGACTTCACCGCCACAATCGGGAACGTCCGAGCGAATTAAACACTGCGACACTTTGGATAATTCAACCCGAAATGAACGGGGATATACCAGAATTCGGCGTTCACAAATTCGTTTATGACGAACATATTTTGCTCCGCACTTGGTTGGAATTGCAGAAAATTGACCAAATCGAAATTCCAGACGCAATTGAAAATTTGATTGAAGCGGTTTATAACCTTGAAAAGCCTAATGAAAATTTGAGCGGTGAACTGAAAACTTTTTGGCAAACGAGTTTAGAAAAATGTCTGACATCAATCAGCGATGACAATGACCAAGCCGAAAATCGTTATATCAAACGACCGAGTTACAGCCGACACATCAGCGGAATTTTTACGAATAATCTTGATGAAGATTCTCCTGAAATTCACAAATCGCTTCAAGCCGTAACCCGTTTGACTGAACCAACGGCGACCGTTATTTGTCTTTGGGAAAAAGCCGGAAAAGTCTATTTGAATGAAGAAATGACGCAAGTAATTAACCTTCAACAAAAGCCGTATTTAGAACAAATTAAAGAACTTTTGCGATGTTCGTTGAGCATTTCAAATAAATCGGTGGTGTTCAAATTCTTTGCCGAAGTAGTTCCGAAAGGTTGGCAAGAATCGGCTTTGCTCCGCAATCATCGCGTTATTTTATTTGATGAAAACCGACAATGCGAAAAATTTGGTCACATTTTTTGTTTGGATAAAAATTTAGGTTTACAAATTACAAAAAAGGAGAATGAAAATGTTTAGCTTTAACCTTATCGAAGAAAAATGGTTGCCGTGCGTTTTGCTTGATAACTCATTGAAAAATTTGGGTTTACGAGATGTTCTAACGGATGCATCCAACATTCGGGAAATCATCGGCGATTCGCCACCGGTGACGATTGCCTTGCATCGTTTGTTGTTGGCAATCTTGCATCAAGCCTTAAACGCACCGCAGAATTACGAAGATTGGAATGATTTTTGGCAAGCAAAATCTTGGGACAATGCGAAGTTGGAAAAGTATTTTGCCGATTGGAAGCATCGCTTTGATTTATTTGATGAAAAGCGACCTTTTTATCAGGCAAGCACAATCAAGGACAGCGTTCAAAACGGAGCGATTATTCAACTTTATTTTCAAGGTAAAAATAACGCCACACTTTTTGAACATTCGACAACGGGCGAACCTAAAGCTGTTTCATCTGCCGAAGCCGCAAGGTTTTTGATTGCGTTTCAAGGTTTCGATGTCGGCGGAATCAAGGCTGACGGTTCGGGGCAAACTTCGCCATTGCTCAATAGTGCAATCGGATTGGTTCGCGGTGAAAATCTGTTTGAAACTCTGATATTGAATTGGCATTGCTACAACGAAAATGATGGTGAACCATTTGAATTCAAACGGAAAGACGATTTACCTGCGTGGGAACAGGAATCTGAAACGGAAGTTATCGAGCGAAAAGCAAACGGTTATGTTGACCTTTTGACGTGGCAATCGAGACGAATTCTTTTGCAACCTGAGAGAACCGGCGACGGCAAAATAGTTGTCAAAAATACCGTTATTATGCGAGGTTTTCAATTTCCGAAAGGTTACGAAAATTACAACAAAGAAACGATGATGGCTTTTCGGAAAAGCAAAACCGAAGGCTTTTATTCGGTTGGTTTCAACGAGAACA
>JANPDZ010000964.1:0-3249 GCA_031431735.1 Acidobacteriota bacterium
TGGAGAGACAAGCCTTAAAGCCTTCACTTGATGAAATTCTCGCGCCTGTTCGACAAGATTTTGACGAAAGCGGAATGAGTGAAGATGATTTGAATGTTTTCATTGACGATTTGCGCGAAAAAGTTTGGCAGGAAAAGCAACCAAAATAGATGGCAACCGAGAAGGCAAAAGTCATTTTTGATTGCAATATTTATCTGCAAGCGTTTCTTTCTACCAAAGGCGCAGCGAGTAGATGTTTGAAATTGATTGATGCCGAATTGATTGAAATTTACATCAGTCGTGATATTTTCAATGAAGTAAAAAATGTTTTGAGCCGACCTGAATTTCAAGCAAAATTTCCACACGCTACACCAGAAAATCTCACCATTTTCCTTGAATACATCCAAGAAAAAGCCTTTTTTGTTCGTTCACCCGGCAAACATTTTGAGTTGCTACGCGATAAAAAGGACGAGCCTTATTTGAATTTGGCAATCGAAATAAAAGCAGATTTTATCGCCACTTGGGACAGAGATTTGCTTGACTTAATGACTGATATTTCGGTTAATGGAAAGGAATTTCGACAAAAATCAAGACCGCTGAAAATCGTTGAGCCACTTGAGTTTTTGAAAATTGTTGCAGAGAAAGATTTACCTTTGAACCCGTAGAAAGATGTTACCGAATTGTAGATTTTGTTTCATACTTTGGGCTTAAAGGTTGTGTAAACATTGCTGCGATGCTTGCCAACATAACACTGATGTTGGCAGGGCTTATTCAAAGTAGGCGAGAATAAAAAATAATCACGCTCTTTGATCCTAATCTATCAGCTATCAGTTCTCAGCTATCAGCTATTCCGAAGATAAACCGTTACTTTTCGGAATAACTGATAACTGATAGCTGAGAACTGATAACCAATTCTTCGCCTTTGGCTACTTTGAATAAGCCCTGCTGATGTTGGCAGTTTTTTTCATTATGTTTGCCAACATTACTGCGATGTATGTAGCTTTTTTCGATGGATTGCGCATTTTGAAATCAAAATTTGCCGTTTTTTTTGACGAGGTTGTTGATTTTTTCGTCAATGTTGCCTTTCCTGCCAGCGAATCAAAGGTATAATTGATTTATGAGTAACGAAACACAACCGGTCAGAATTGAAACAGGCGAAGAAGTGGCGTTTGAATTGATGAAATTCATCGCCGAGAAAGAAAACAAGCCTCTTGCGCAAGAAGAAGTGCGCGATTATTATCTCGATTTGTTCGTCGAATGCGCGTCGGTCGTTTATGATGGTGAACGTGCAACAGACGAATAGGTTTTATTAGGTAAAATTAAATATTATGCAACCAGAAACAGCTATACAAGACGATTCGATATTAGCGCAGTTAAAAGCGCGGACGGCGCATCAACACAGTCAGACCGAAGACGGCGTTGATTTGATGCGCGATGATTTTACGCTCGATGAATACCGCAAATTGCTCGTCAGATTTTATTCTTTTTATAAATCATACGAAGAAAAAGTAAGCGACGCTTTGCGGCAAAATCCGCTTGATTTTAATCACGCGGAAAGGTTAAACACCCCGCGATTGATTGCCGATTTAACAAGTTTGGGAATGTCGGAAAGCGATATTTCACAGATTGCAAGCGTGAGCGATTTGCCCGCGCTTGATTCGGGCGAGCAAATTTTCGGTTCGCTTTATGTGATCGAAGGTTCAACGCTCGGCGGACAATACATTTCGCGTCATCTCAAGCAAAAGTTTGATTTGGACGAAACCAACGGCGCGGCGTTTTTTTCGGGTTACGGCAAAGATACCGGAAAAATGTGGAACGGTTTCCGCGAATCAATTACCGCATTTGCGGAAACGAGCGCGAACAAAGAGGAAATCATCGGCGGCGCGATTGAAACTTTCGAGAAGATCGGAAAAGCGTTGGCAAATCGCTAATATGAGCTCGGAGAAATTCAATTCTTCAAAAGCGCCTGAACCGGTCGGGCTTTATCCGCATGCGCGACGCGTCGGCAATCTTTTGTTTCTTTCCGGCGTTGGACCAAGAGAAAGAGGAACCAAGAAAATTCCCGGCGTTGAATTGGGTGCAAGCGGCGCGATAATTTCCTACGACATCGAGGTGCAATGCCGTTCGGTTTTCCAAAATGTCCGTTATATCTTGGAAGATGCGGGTTCATCGTGGGACAAAATCGTTGACGTGACGGTTTTTCTAACGAATATGAAAGACGATTTTCAAATCTATAATCGAATTTACGCCGAATATTTTGCCGAAAACCAACCTTGCCGAACAACTGTTGAAATCAACAAACTTCCAACTCCGATTGCAATTGAACTGAAAGTTATTGCGACGATTGACTGAAATTTCATCCACGAAGAAACACGAAGGAAACACGAAGAAAGACAATTATAGAATCCGCTAAAAACCTTCGTGAAATCTTCGTGTTCCTTCGTGGATAATAAAAATATGAAATACGTTGCATTCTTGCGCGGCATCAATGTCGGCGGAAAAAACAAAGTCAAGATGGAAACCTTGCGCGAAGTTTGTGCGTCGCTCGGGTTTCAAAACGTCAAGACTTATATCAACAGCGGCAATGTGATTTTTGAAACGGCGAAAATCAATGATCTTGAACTTGTCGAAAACATTGAAAAAGCCATCGAAGCAGAATTTGCTCTAAAAATCAAAGTGATGGTGCGCTCGGTCGCTGAAATCGAAAACATCATCAAAAACAATCCTTTCGACGGACAATTTGAAAACAACAAAGATTTGCACGTTTTCTTTCTTGACGATGAACTTTCGGCGGAAAAACGCGAACTTCTGCTTTCAAATAACAGCGAAACCGAGATGTACGCCGTGATTTGTCGTGAAATCTTTTGCCTTCTGCGCGCCAGTGTTTTAGACAGCTTGATGGGCAAAGATTATATCGGTAAAAAATTAAAGGTTTCCGCGACGGCGCGAAATTGGCGAACCGTTAATAAAATTTTGGAATTTTAAGATTTATCTGCCCACGCGCACACACGAAATATTCGAAAATAATCATTTGTTTGTTTTTTTTCGTGCTTTTCGTCATTACTGAGCAGTCTAAAAATTGCAGTAGTTTTGAAAACTAAGAAAATTTGCCCACGAAACACACGAAACATCATTACTGAGCGGTCTAAAAATTGCGTTGCCCGGAAAATAAGAAAGTTGCCCGCGAATAAACGCTAAAAGACGCTAAAAAAAGCGAAAATGATTCAATCTAATTTTCTATTTCGTGTCTTTCGCGTCATTTCGCGGGCA
>JANPDZ010000965.1:0-5322 GCA_031431735.1 Acidobacteriota bacterium
GAGTTAAGCAATAAATAAGTTATTTTGACACTAGACAAAGGTTTTCAAGGCGATTACGCTATCTTTGTCACTAAATTTCATCAGCTAATCTTTCAAAAAAATGAATTTTGGATTTGTCATAGATAACCGCAAATGTATCGGTTGCCACGCTTGCACGGTCGCCTGTAAATCGGAGCATCAAGTTCCCGTCGGCGTCAATCGGACATGGGTCAAATATATCGAAAAAGGCGAATTTCCCGATACGCGCCGCCTTTTTTCGGTGATGCGTTGCAATCATTGCGCCGACGCGCCGTGTGTCGAGATTTGTCCTGTGACCGCACTTTACACACGCTCGGACGGCATCGTTGATTTTGATAATCGGCGTTGTATCGGCTGCAAAGCCTGCACGCAAGCCTGTCCGTATGACGCGATCTTTATGGAGCCGGAAAATCATACGGCTTCAAAATGCAACTACTGTACGCACCGCGTTGACATCGGTTTAGAACCGGCCTGCGTCGTCGTTTGCCCTGAACATGCGATCATTTCGGGCGATATGGACAATCCCGAAACCGAAATTTCGCAGCTTTTGGCGCGTGAAGCCGTTTCCGTCAGAAAACCCGAAAAAGGCACTGATCCGAAACTATTTTATATTGACGGCGACCGCGTTTCTTTAAATCCGACTGCCGCCAACACCGAAACCGATTATATGTGGTCAAGCCAGGCTACCGGCGTCGGGCATTTTGCCAAATACGCAGAGCAGAGAATTGCTCAATCGCCACTTAATGAAGAAGTTAAAAAACAGAATTTCGTCCAGATCGAACCGCGAAAAAAAGCCCGCCGGGTTTACGACGCGCCAAACAAAGGCGTTCTCTGGGGTTGGGAAGTTTCGGCTTATATTTTAACCAAAGCCATCGCCGCCGGTGCATTTTTTGTCCCGATTTTGGGCGGTTATTTTACGGCAGTTCCCGAAACCGTCAAACAATTCGGCGCGGGTTTAGCATTTATTTTTCTGGCAATCACGGGCGTTTTGCTGATTATGGATTTGGGGCGTCCCGATAGATTTTTGAACGTTCTGTTGCGTCCGCAATGGAAATCGTGGCTCTCACGCGGCGCATATATCATCACGGCTTACGGCGCAGTTTTGACGTTTTGGCTGATTGCTTCGTTTTTGGGTTACGAAAAGATTTTGAAATTCATTGAACCCGTCGGATTAGTTTTAGCCTTGCTGACGGCAGTTTATACGGCGTTTCTTTTCGCACAGGCAAAAGGACGCGATTTCTGGCAATCGCCGATGTTGGGACTGCATATGATCATCCATTCGATAATGGCGGGCTTTGCCGTTTTTCAAATTGCGGGTTTCTTCTACAAAGTAAATATCGGCTTCACGATGGTCTTGAATTTTCTGACCATCGCCGTGCTAGTCTTCCATCTCATCATACTGGCAATCGAACTGACGACCACGCACACGACCGAAGACGCACACACGACGGTAAAAAGTATCACGCACGGCGAATTCAAGCGTCCATTTTGGCTCGGAATGATCTTGGTCGGCAATATTCTACCGATCTTTTGGCTTTTTGCCGGTGCATCGTGGGCATTTGCTTTAGCGGGAATATTAATCTTGATCGGACTCTGGTTCGCCGAAGATATTTGGGTCAAAGCACCGCAACGAATTCCGCTTAGTTGACGCGATGTTGTAAAATAGTTTCGTTTTTAGGAGTGAAATTTTATGTCAATTGATTTGCAACAAACAATTCAAGAACAAGTTCGTGTTCTGTCCGAAGATGAAATGCGGCGGGTTTTAACTTATATGCAGAACTTGCGTAAGAAAAGAAAATCGCCGGAAACTTTGGGCGAACTGATTGACGAGTGTTTTAAGGATGTTCCGACCGAAGTTATGGACAAACTTCCCGAAGACGCTTCCGCCAATCTTGACCATTATCTTTACGGCGCACCGAAAAAATGACGGACGATATTTTTGTTGACACTCTTTGTTCTTTTGTCGCTGAAAGCGACTAACAATATAGCGTAGGGAAAGCGAGTGTAACGAGCGCGTCCCTACGAGTTTGATAATAAAAAATCCGACGCTGAAAGTGTCGAACAATTTACGCTGGATTGTTGCTCACTTTCAGTGAGCGAATGAATTTTTGCAACGGACGTAGGGTTTCAATCGCTTCGCTCATTTCACCCTACGCTATAATGTTTGTCGCCGTTGGCGACTTTTGCAGAAACTAATTTCTGCGTATACGCGAAGCTGTTACCAGATTTGTAAAATTGGCGTTGGAAAATACGGTCGTCGAAGTCGTTCTTCACACGCACGAAGCGTTTTCCGATGGCTTGGAACTTTACGGAAACCGTCTCGATAAAGGTTACAGTTTGACCGATTGCATTTCGATGTCGCTGATGCGCGAGCGCGGAATCCAAGAAGTTTTGACTCACGATAATCATTTTAAAGACGGCTTGACGATTCTGCTCTAATTTGCGTTTATGGTTTTTAATAAAAATGCAAAAAGTCTGTTACCTTAAAACTGTCATTTTACACAGTCGTCGTGCGTTGTGATTGAATTTTAAAAACCCTACAAATTTAGGAGAAACAATGAAAAGAATTTCTTTCAAAGCGTTATTCACTATTTGGTTCGTTTTGTGTTTTGTCGTGCTTACCTTTGGACAAAAAGAATTTATCGGTAACGAAGTAAATATATCTCCAAGCGTGCAGAAAATTTCTGCAAATGAATGGGAAGTTATATTACCCGCAAACCTTCAACAACTTGACACCGAAAATTTTGCAAATTCAATTTTCGTGCGAAAAGGACAAACAGTAATAATAATGGCTAAAGGCAAAGTGAATGCTTCGGGTTATGAAACGCCGGATGATGGCGCATATAAAGTTGTTGGACCTAACGGTTGGTGCGATTTGCAAAAGGGCTTTTGTTCAAATCCTGAGTTCAATAGTGGACGACGTAGCCCACTTACCGCAACCGATCCATTTATGGCTTTGGCTATGCGTATTGGAAACGGAAAGTTGCCAATAAATGATGAGCAATGGAGTTCAGTTGGTAGCCAACAAGTTGTTACTTCTAATAAGGATGGTTATTTACACTTTACGGTAAATGATATGGACGATCCGACTGGGCAAACAGATTGGTGGAAGAATAACGAGGGCGCGTTAACAATACGAGTTTGGATTAGGACTAATGCTTTAAGTAACTCTACTGCAATGAGCGGATTCGTGTTTCGATTTGGAAATACTAATCTTTATTTCGATGGTGCGTTAGAAAATATCGTAACTTGTGATAGTAATTGTAAACAACCAACCATTACAACAGGGATAATTACTGGTATTGAGGCTTCCAACGGATTAATTAGAGAAATTAGTATTAGAACCTCAGACGGAAAAATTGAAAGATGGAATGATTTGGATAAAGGATTTAGCGGATTGTGGTTTAGTAGCTTCTCTGGAATTGAAGGAGAAGTTAAACAAGCCATAATAAAACTTTTTCGTTTAGGTAATCGAGTGAAAATCACTTCTTGTGAATGCGGCTCAGGAGTTAACTCTAATCTTAAAAGCATACAATTAGAAACTGCGCCCCAATCCGTAACAACTACTGGCTATGTTGATGTAGTAGAAAATAATGACTCTGGCTGTCGGATAAGAATTATAGCGGGAGAAAAAGTCTATTCAGGAGTTATTACTTTTGACCGATTATCTTCTCTGACCAAACGAAAAATAAATAGTTGCGAAGATGCTGTGAGTATTCTTGGCGGAAAGAAAATTACTATTGATCTATCCGGTATGACATCTTCCAATGGCAATGTTTCCGACATTGATTTTGAAAATATCACTCAAATAACATTTCCGGTTATAGGAAAGACAAAACCGCCAACGCAAACTTGGAATGAGCAAACCACCAATAATGAAACAATTATTAATTTATCAACGGACATTTTGTTTGATTTTGACAAAGCAACAATTAAGCCCAACGCAGTTCCGACTTTAATAAGACTGGCTCGCTTAATCAGACAATCTAAAGGCATAATTCAGCTAAACGGCTTTACAGATTCAAAAGGCACGGACGAATATAATTTAGATTTGTCAGAACGTCGCGCCGCTTCCGTCAAACAATGGTTAGTGAACAAAGGCGGTATAGATGCCGAACGGCTTCAAACAAAAGGCTATGGTGAAAGCCAACCTGTTGTGCCTAACACAAAGCAAAATGGTTTGGACAATCCGATTGGGCGACAAAAAAATCGAAGAGTAGAAGTGAGAATTCCGCGAAATTAATTTACTTTAGGCAAATTTATATGCAAAAACACAAACCGTCATTTATCGAGAGCATCGCCGAAAAACTCGGCTTGATAGAAAATCTGCACGCTTTTGAAGCCAAAGGAGTTTTCCATTGAATAACGCAAATAAACGGGTATTCAATAAATTTGTATTATTAAAAAGACAAAATGAGCTATTACGAGAGAATTCGAGAATTGACTAGAAATGTCCCCAAAGCGTTGGTTGACTTTGACTTGCCACGGGACATTGCAAGAACACCGACACAAGCATCTTCAAATTTTATAACTAATAAAGAACAAGGAGATTGGGCTGAAAACTTAATAACAAGAGCTATAAATGAAACCTCGAAAAACTTTGTCGCTGTAAAATATGGTAAATCTGATGATTTAGTAGCAGGTGAGGATGGATTTGATAACTTTTATCAAGAATTTCAAAATGAACTTGACACAATTGGTAAAAGACCGGACTTATTGATTTTCAAAAAGAGTGATTTTAACCTGAATTTAGGTTTTGATATTAGCCAAATTCCTCATCATCAAATTTCCGAATATGTAAAAAAAGCCATCGCCGGAATTGAAGTAAGGTCAAGTGCTTTTTTAATTGACCGTTATGAAACGGCAATGCAAATAAGAACAGAAAAATTTACTCAAATTGCTTTACAAACAAAGGAATTAATCCTTGCAGAGTTTCTGGACATTCTGCAACATCCTTCGAGACAAAATTATATCGAAATGCTCAAAGGAATCACTGCAAATACATTAAATGTTGCAGATTTTAGAGTTCCAAGTTGGAGTTCGTCTGAACGTCTAATTCAAGTTAAAGACTTATTCAGAAAACTTAAAATAGCCATCAAAGAAATTCAAAAGAGAGATTATCTTTCAATTACTCCAAAAGTTGAAGACATTAAAGTCGTTTATAAATGGATAGAAACCTTTAATGTTCCTCATTTTTACTTTCAAGTTTTCTTTGACAAAGTTTATGGAATTTCTTTTGAACAAATTCTTGAAATTATTTCAAATTCCGACAATGAAAGCGTAATTTTTTCGGTTGAAACCGAT
>JANPDZ010000966.1:0-1668 GCA_031431735.1 Acidobacteriota bacterium
GGGGTTTTCGCCGACTATTGCCGGGACTCAAAGCGAAATATAAAATGTTTTGTTTCTTATGCTCATCTGCTTACGCGAACCAAAATTCCGAAATTACACCGCTTTAATCATCTTGGCGATTTCTTCCCGCGAAACGGATTCCTGTGTGCCCGTCGTCATATTTTTGAGCGTCACCTTGTTTTCCGCCAGCTCAGTTTCGCCCAATACGCAAACAAACGGAATATTTATCTGCGATGCGTATTTAAATTGTTTGCCGAGTTTGTCGGCTTCCGGGTAAACGAGAACGCACAAACCCGCGCTCCGCAATTCACCCGCGAGATTTAAAGATTCGCCGACCGATTCTTCGTTCCAGATCGTGATTAAAACATCCGCCGAATTGCTTTCGAGTTCGGGCGGAAACATTCCGCGCTCGTTCATCACGACAATAATTCTTTCCAAACCCAAACTAAAACCACACGCCGGAATCTGTTCTTTGCCAAACATTCCGATCAAACCGTCATAACGCCCACCGCCGCCGATGCTTCCCGAAAAATCGCCATTGGTCAATACGATTTCCATAATTGCGCCTGTGTAATAAGAAAGCCCCCGAGCAAGGCTATTGTCAGGTACTATCGGAGAAAAAATAACATTTCCAGTTGAAAATTTAATTATTTCTTTTAGTTCCTTAATTCCTTCCAAACCAATATTAGAGGTATTTAAGGCTTCTTCCGCTAACTGTAAAAGTTCATTGAGTTTTTTATAATAAATTTGAGTAACTTCTGAGCCATAGATAGATGTAATATCTTTAGCAATACCTGTAATTTCTCCAGTTAATTCAACAAACCCACTGAAAAAATTAACAAGGTTGCTACTCGTCGCTTCTAAAATTCCTCGTTCAACGAGTTCTTTCAAAACGCCTTCTTGCCCAATTTTATCTAATTTATCTAAAGCAGTTAAAGCGTCAGTTTGTTTATCAATTGGAACTCCTGAGACATCTAAAATTCCAGTCAAAACTTTTCGGTTATTTAGTTTAATGACAAAATCATCAAAACCCAATTTCTGCAAAATCTCACAAACCGCCGAGATCAATTCGGCTTCGACAATCATCGAACTGGAACCGATCGCGTCAACGTCGCATTGGTAAAATTCGCGGAAACGGCCACGCGCCGGACGGTCGGCACGCCAAACCGGTTGGATTTGATAACGCTTGAAAAAGCGCGGCAGTTCATTGCGGTAATTCGCCACGACGCGGGCGAGCGGAACGGTCAAATCGTAGCGCAACGCGAGATCGGCTAAGTTTTCGCCGCTTGAAACATCGAGCTTTTCGCCGCGCTTGAGGATTTTGAACATCAGCTGATTGCCTTCTTCGCCGTATTTGCCGGTTAAGGTTTCGAGGTTTTCGACCGCCGGCGTTTCGAGCGGTTCAAAGCCGTAGGATTCGTAAACTTCTTTGATGATACCGATTACAAACTCTCGTTTGCGAATATCGGCGGGCAGAAAATCGCGCATTCCGCGTGCGGGTTGTGTTTTGCTCATATTTGTAATGTGAAAAAGTTGAAAAGTGAAAAGGTGGAAAAGTTTGATTGAATATTATCAAACAACTTTAGGAATTACGCAGTTAGATATCTTCCGGAATAAGTGATAGGTGATAGGTGATAAGTGATAGCTTGTTTTTACCTCGCACTTATC
>JANPDZ010000967.1:0-3663 GCA_031431735.1 Acidobacteriota bacterium
ATCGAAACTCACTTTTGCGATTTGCGTGACCCGGATGCTCGTTCGCGTCGGGTTTATTCTTTTCATCGTCCCGAAACACTTTTAGAATGGGCGGAAGAAAAAGACACTTTGCGCGAAAGGTTAAGACTTTTACCGCCGTTAATCGAAGAAGGTTTGAGAGATTGCCAGATTGATGCTGTCAAAGGCTTGGAACAATCTTTTTATGACAATCAGCCGCGTTCGCTTTTGCAAATGGCGACGGGCAGCGGAAAGACTTTTACGGCTGTAACATCGGCTTATCGTTTAATCAAAGCCGCCAAAGCCAATCGGATTTTGTTTTTGGTTGACCGTAATACTTTAGCCCGACAAACCAAGCGCGAATTTGAGCAATATACCACGCCGGACGACGGGCGAAAATTCACACAGCTTTATAATGTCCAACATCTGCAATCAAACAGACTCGATCCATCAAGTAAAGTTTGCATTACGACAATTCAGCGGCTTTACTCGATGCTTCGCGGTGAAGCGGAATTTGACAGCGGAAACGAAGATAATTCCGTTGAAAAAATAAAACTCGAAAGACCTGTTGACGTGGCTTATAATCCGGCAATACCAATCGAAACATTTGATTTTATCGTCACGGATGAATGTCATCGCTCGATTTATAATGTCTGGCGGCAAGTTTTGGAGTATTTCGATGCTTCACTGATCGGATTGACCGCCACGCCTTCAAAACAGACTTTCGGTTATTTCAATCAAAATCTTGTTACTGAATACAGCCACGAAAAAGCCGTTGCCGATGGTGTCAATGTCGGTTATGACGTTTTTCGGATTAAAACCAAAGTCGGCGAACAAGGCGGAACAGTTGAAGCCTTTGATTATGTTGACCGGCGCAACCGCGCAACTCGCAAAGTTCGCTATGAACAACTCGACGAAGAAATAAGTTTTGAAGCGCGTCAGCTTGATCGAAGCGTCGTTGTTCCCGACCAAATCCGCACGGTTTTGAAGACTTACAGAGATAATCTGCCGGTGCTTTTTCCGAATCGCTCCAATGTTCCGAAAACACTGATTTTCGCCAAAGATGACAGCCACGCCGAAGATATTACGGGCATTGTCAAGGAAGTTTTCGGCAAAGGCGATGATTTTTGCAAGAAAATAACTTATCA
Organism: Acidobacteriota bacterium; assembly: GCA_031431735.1. Lineage (GTDB taxonomy): Bacteria > Acidobacteriota > Blastocatellia > Pyrinomonadales > Pyrinomonadaceae > JAFDVJ01. Next base: position 1,146 of record JANPDZ010000967.1, read on the forward strand.
AGCGCAAAATCCCGAAAATCTGATCGAACAATTTCGGAGCGAATTTCTGCCGCGCATCGCCGTCACGGTTGATATGATTTCGACCGGGACGGATATTCGCTCTCTCGAATGTTTGATATTTATGCGCGACGTAAAATCACAGGTTTATTTTGAGCAGATGAAGGGACGCGGAACGCGCACGATTGCCCGAACCGATCTGCAATCTGCATCCGGCGACGAAGCAAAGGAAAAAACGCATTTTCTCATCGTTGATGCCGTTGGTGTGTGCGAATCCGACAAGACCGATTCGCGTCCGTTAGAGCGCAAAAAAACCGTGCCGTTTGAAACGCTTCTTGATTCTCTGCAATACAAACGCGATGAAGATACAATTTCATCTCTCGCGGGAAGACTCGCACGGCTTGACCGTCAGCTTGAGCCGCAAGAAAAGGAAGAAATCAAACAATCCGCCAACGGCAAATCTCTGAGTGATCTTGTCAACGGTCTTCTGAAATCCATCAACGCCGACGCCCAGGAAGCAAAGGCTAAAGAAATGTTCGGCACGCAAACACCGACTGAAGAACAATTCAAAAAAGCTTTTACCGAATTGACGAAAGAGTTTTGCGCTCCGTTTGATAAAGCGGATTTACGAAACAAGATCAAGGAAGTCAAACAACGAAACGAGCAAACCATCGCGCCGTCCGTTCAAGATGAAGTAATCAGCGTCGGTTTTGACGATGCGGCTTTGCAGCAAGCCGCCAACAATCACGTCAACCGCTTCAAACGATTTATCGAAGAAAACCGCGACGAAATCACGGCTTTGGAGATAATATTTAATCAGCCTTACGGTCAGCGTCATTTGACGTATCAGATGATTGACGAACTTGCCCAAGCCTTAGAGCGTCCGCCATATAACATCGCGCCGAACGCCGTCTGGAATGCGTATTCGGTCATCGAAACAGCGAAAGTCAGAAACACTCCGCCGGAAAAGGTTTTGACTAATATCATCGCTTTAATCCGCTTTGCCATCGGCGAAACGCAGACGCTCGAAACTTGGGAAGAAACCGTCAAAGCGCGTTTTAATGTTTGGCTCGATCAACAGGAAGACGGCGGCAATCAATTCACCACCGAACAAATCGAATGGCTTGAAATGATGCGCGATCAAGTCGCTCATTCGGTTGAAATTCGCCTTGAAGATTTACAAAAACAGCCTTTCAACATTTTCCAGATTGCCAAAAGTTTTAATAATGATTTCGGCAAGGTTGAAAAAATAGTCAATGAACTCAATCAGGCTTTGGCGGCATAAATGGTATAATACTCAAAACATTTGATATTGACTTCACAGATGGCAGAAAAAGAATACAGCATCTTTTGCGATGAATCGGAAGGAAAAGGCAAATTCTACTCAAACTTCTACGGCGGTTTGATTGTCGGATCGTCGCAGTATCAAAGAATTACGCAAAAACTCAATGACAAAAAAGCAGAGTTAAACTTTTTCGGCGAAGTGAAATGGCAAAAAGTTACCGAAAGATATTTGGGAAAATACGAAGACTTGATTAAATGTTTTTTTGAAGAAGTAATCGGCGGAAATCTGAAAGTTAGAATAATGTTTAGCCAAAACGCTCATCAACCGCAAGGCTTGACACACGAAGACCACGAAATGGGATACTTCAAACTTTATTATCAATTCATCAAACACGCTTTCGGTTTATCATTTGTTGAAGCTCAGCCGGAAGGAACAAATTTGAGATTGTATTTTGACCAATTCCCCGACACGAAAGAAAAAGTTGAACAGTTCAAAGGCTATCTGCTCGGACTTAATTCAAACAACAGATTTCGCAATGCCAATATAATTTTATCGAAAGAAAATATTGCGGAAGTTCGGTCACACGAACACGTTTTACTGCAATGCCTTGATATTGTTTTAGGCGCAATCTGTTTTCGGTTAAATGACAAGCATAAAGAAAAAGAACCGGGCAAACATCGGCGCAGAAAGCGGACGGTCGCAAAAGAGAAATTATACAAAACGATTTTGAGCGAAATTCGTAAAACGCGCACTTATTTCAATATTGGTGAAAGCACCGGAACTGACGGTTTAATAGAGAATCGGTGGCATTGTGTTTACAGTCATTGGAAGTTTCAATCAAAAGAAACCGTTTATGTAAAGGAATCTACAAAAGGCGGACAAAAGAAGATGCGCCCCACCTTTCCTACATAAATACCCGACGCATAACGTTGGGCTTCGGATTGACAGGGCGCGTATTGCTAATCGCAGATTAACATAGAAAGTTAAAAAATCATACCGCTTAGATATTAAAATAGTATGATTTGTTGTAATAAATAATCACAATGAACGAACAAAACGGCTTGCCGGAATTACCAAAAGGCTGGATTTTAACAACGCTAGTGGTGCTGGGTGGAAATTTCCCAACAGAGAGAATTTGTGTGATATTTCAATCGAATGATAGCAAAGCCATTTAATTATGGACATTTACAGTTCGTCTTTTGATAATCAAAAGTGCGAGGTTATTTCCACCAAGCA
>JANPDZ010000968.1:0-2199 GCA_031431735.1 Acidobacteriota bacterium
CTCCGCGCTCTCTGCGTTAGAACAAAAATTACGATTTGATCTGATAAAACGCACGTCTTCCCAAATAGCGCGCCGAAGCGTCCAGATCTTCTTCGATTCTCAGCAATTGATTGTATTTGGCGATCCGGTCACTGCGTGAAAGCGAACCGGTTTTGATTTGTCCGGCGTTGGTCGCAACCGCCAGATCAGCAATGAACGAATCTTCCGTTTCGCCCGAACGATGCGAGATGACACACGTCATATTGTTGGTTTTGGCGAGTTCGATCGTGTCGAGCGTTTCGGTCAAAGTGCCGATTTGATTGACTTTGATGAGGATCGAATTGGCCGCGCCGGTCTCGATTCCCTTTTGCAAAAACTTTGTATTTGTCACAAACAAATCATCGCCGACGAGCTGAACCTTTTTGCCGATGTTTTGGGTAATTTTCGTCCAGCCTTCCCAATCGTTTTCCGCCAAACCGTCTTCGATCGAAATGATCGGATATTTGAGCGTCCAATCTGTCCAATAGGCGATCATTTCGTCAGAAGACAAAACGCGTTTGTCCGATTTTTTGAAAACGTAATTCGTCCCGTCGTAAAATTCGCTCGCCGCCGGATCGAGCGCGATCATAATGTTTTCGCCCGCTTTGTAGCCGGCTTTGTCAATCGCTTCTAAGATAGTTTCGATTGCTTCTTCGTTCGATTTCAGATTCGGCGCAAAACCGCCTTCGTCGCCAACCGAAGTTGCATAACCACGTGATTTCAAAACCGATTTCAAATTATGAAAGATCTCCGCGCCCGCACGCAAAGCATCCGAAAACGATTCAACGCCGACGGGCATAATCATAAATTCCTGAAAATCCACGTTGTTGTCGGCGTGTGCGCCGCCGTTGATGATGTTCATCATCGGCACCGGCAAGGTTTTCGCGTTGATGCCGCCGATATAGCGATAAAGCGGCATTTCCTGAAACGCGGCGGCCGCCCGCGCTGTCGCCATCGAAACCGCGAGCAGCGCGTTTGCGCCCAAATTCGATTTGTTTTCCGTGCCGTCCAGATCAATCAGCGTTTGATCAATCAGCGTTTGGTCAAGCGCGTCCAAACCTTCAAGCTCAAAGGCGATCTTTTCGTTGACATTTTCGACCGCCTTCAAAACGCCTTTGCCTAAATAGCGTTCATTGTCGCCGTCGCGCAATTCGACCGCTTCGTTTTCGCCCGTTGACGCGCCCGACGGAACCGCCGCCCGTCCGGTTGTGCCGTCTTCCAGTATAACTTCCGCTTCGACCGTCGGATTTCCGCGCGAATCAAGAATTTCCCGCGCCCACACTTCTTCAATTAAACTCATTTTTTGATAATAACTCCTGAATAGATTTATATTAAAACTTGCAGATTAAATGTAGCGTGAATTAAATCGAAAAACAAAAACAGCCGCGAAGTTTTCACGGCTGTTTTTTTTGAAATGTTTTACTTATAACTATTTCGTGCTCAAACTAACTGTAATTTGATTTGACAGAAAATCTTCCGGCAATCGTGTGCCTTCCGGCAAAACATCTTTCCTAGTCGGAATGGCGGCGTAAAAGTAAATAGTTTCTGTCGGAATTGTATAAAAGTTTTTTTTGTTATAACGAAAACTTGAAAGCTCATCAATCCAGATTGAATCGCTAAGATTACTTTCAAATTCAATTGATTTGTTCTTTTTTAACTTTTTAGATTTGATTCCAACGCTTGCAAATAATAAATCGCCTCCTGCATAACACATCACATTTTTTTGGCATTTTGAAAAATAGAGAAAGAGGTTTCCTAGATCTTCGGTATTTAATGTTTGCTCCGATTTATTTGTAATTTTTATTTTGACCGGAACATTTTTACTTTTCGTCAGAATCTTTGAATCTTTCAAGGAAAGTTCAATCTCAATATTTTTCTCTTGAGCAAACGATGCGATTGAAAATAAACTGACCGCCAAAACCAACAATAAAAATCTGAGATTCATATTTAACTTTTCCCCATTTTAGCGAAATATCTTAATTGAAGGATGGACATAATTCATTTTTGATAAGTAAAATTATTTCATCGTTTAGAGGCGGTCTGTGACCGCCGTTCGAGGCTAATTCTAAAACAGCGGTCACAGACCGCCTCTAAACGGTTAATTTTATTGATAATGAAGATTATTTCAAACGTTATTAAGTTGCTTGATCCGCAACTTTTTCCATCCGAACCTTGATGATC
>JANPDZ010000969.1:0-4080 GCA_031431735.1 Acidobacteriota bacterium
TCCGCCTAAAGGCGGGACTACGAACTTTTCAATTTATTTTGTTATAATACAAGACGCAATTAGTGAATGGAAATTTAATAATCAGGTAATTTATGCAAATCCTTCAAATATCTTCAATTAAAGCAAATGCAGACTTAAAAGTCTTTGACCGAGGCGAAAATCTTTATAAAAGTCGAGCGATTTCAAAAGCAACCATCCAAGAAAATCGTTTGACCGGCGAATGTGCGGGAAACCAGATGCCCTATTATGATGTAACGATTGAGTTTGACGATTACGGAGTGCGTAAAGCCGAATGTTCCTGCCCATTTAATTTCCCGGGTTATTGCAAACACACGGTGGCGTTACTTTTGAAATATGTCAATGAACCCGCCGAGTTTGTGGTTCGTAAATCTGCATCGGAGCTTATCAACTCGATAAATAAAGGCGATCTTGCCGCTTTACTAACAAAACTTGTCCAAGAAAAGCCTGATATTTACGATTGGATTGAGCGTCATTCTAAATCGTTTGAAAGCAGTTCAGTCGTCAAAAATAAATCGAATGTGGATGTTTCCCGCCAATCATTTCGACGTATTCTTAAGCAAGTTAATTTATCTTCCGATAATGTAACTATTGTGGAAATATCGCCGGAAAAGTATTTAGACGTTGCTGATGCAGAATCTTCCATCAAAAAATTATTGTCTTCCATAAAAACTGAAATTAACGACTATGCAGAAACATCCTATTATGACGAAGGTTATGAATCAGAGGTTGAAGGTTTAGGTTTATTTTTGACTGAAGAACTTTTATCTTTGGAAACTGATGAAGACAGAGCAACTTACGCAGACGAAATTGATAGCCTTATTGATGAAGCGGAAAATTACGACATCGAAGGATTATCGCTCCCTTTATATGTTGCTAATAATGGTTGGGCAGAAGTTAGCGAAATATTTGCCGGTGATTTTGCTGATTTAATAACTGCAAAACTAAATGTTTTAGAACAACAAAATAACGATGAGGAGTTCCTAAAATTAGCCAAAGAAAAGAAACAGCATTTCCGTTATGCCACCAAAATAATGGAACTTGGCAAAACTGACGAAGCATTTGAATATGCAATGAACAATTTTGATTCAACAAATGATGCTTTGAGCTTTGCTGAATTATTACGAGAACTGAACTTTTTTGAGCAATCTATTCAAATTGCCGAAAAAGGATTAACCTTTGAGGGACACAAAAAATTATTAGCCGAATGGCTCGCGCCAATCGAAGAGACTTTGGGCAATCACGAAAAAGCCCTGCAAGCGTGGCAATTAGTTTTTGCAGAAAGCCCTTCATTGCCGCTTTATCAAAGACTGCAAATTATGTCAGGCAAAGATTGGGAAAACCTCCAACCTACGTTAATGAAAGTGTTTACAGATAAATATTATTACCGATCTGAACTTGCCCAAATACTTCTTTTCGATGAAAAATGGGACGAAGCAATGAAATTGGGGATTAAAGAAAACTTTCAATACGGAAATACGACTGAAATTGTAGCAGACGGTTTAATCAATCATCGCCCACAGTGGGTAATTGAAATAAGCAAAGCGAACTTTGACAACCTCGTTAAAGAGACCCAAAGCAAATATTACCCGCATGCCGTCAGTTGGTTGCAAAAGGCAAAACTTGCTTATAAAACATTAGGTCAAGAAGCTGAATGGAAACGCTATTTTGCTGAAATAAAAGAACTTTATAAACGTCGCCCGTCTTTACAATCAGAGTTTGGAAAACTTTTGAGAGATTGAAAAAAACCATTGGTGAGAGGCTGTCTGTTTCCGTCAATCCATCAATTTCAACAAATGTGATTTTCGTTTTCGTGTTTCATTTGTGGGACTTGACGGATTATTTCAAAAATTTCGCATCATCAATTGTGACGTTATTTTTTACTTCCAAAACCTTGCGCGACCAACGAATATTCGGCACGGCAAATTTCAAGACGGTCGGCAATTTGACGCCGCCAAAATCTTTGTAATCGGTGTAATCAACCTGAAAAACAAAATTGCCCAAAATCGTTGCGGTTGATGCGGCGCGGCGCACGAGCAAACCGGTCTGCGCGTCGAAATATAATCTTTCACGTTTATTGTCATTGGTCGAACCGATAACAAGATAAACTTCGCGTCCGTCAATTTTATCAACAATGCGAAATTCCATTTTCGAATAAACCGCTTTCAGATTCGGATTGGCGAAAAGCTGTGCTTCACGCTTGATCTGTTCGGCTTCGTCCGCTTTCAAAACGATTTCGTCTTTGTTCCCGCGTTTCCAAACCGTTTTACCGTCAAAACCTTCCGTAACAAGATAATCGCCGAATTCTTTTGACGGATAAATCGTTTTGATAAGCAGTTTATCGCCTTTTTGTAAAACTTCTTCCACTTCAATAGTCTTTCCGTCGGGCTCAAGTCGTTGGGCTTTGATCTGCCGCGAAGTTATTTTCGCGAGATTAGTTTTTCCGCCGAGTGCCGTTTCATATTTTACCAAAATCTCTTCAACCGTCGGTTTCTTTGCGGGTTGCGCGGGACGCTCTTCTTGAACAACAGGTTTTAAGGGAAAACTCGGCTGCGGATGCGATTTGCCCTGATGACACGAATTGCAATTGATTTCGGGACGACCTTTAAAATAATTCTTGTTCATTTCAAAAGTCATCTTGAGCATCTGCCGCGCCGTATCTTTATGCTCAAAACCTTCCTTTTCATAATCGCCGTCGTTTGAAGCGTGACAAAATTTGCAGTCCACGCCAAGGCTCGCCGCCATCATATTCATCACTTTGCCCATCTGGTCGGCAGGCATCTCGTTTAAAACCTTGATGCTTTTGAATTTTTGTCCGGCAGTTTCGGTTTCGGTTTTCGTTTGTGTTTCACCTTTCGGCACAAAAAGAGCCAACGCGAAAAGCGCGAACACGAAAGCTGTAATAATTTTAATTTTTGTTTTCATAGATTTTTTGTCACAGATTTATCGGTGAGCAAATTTAGCTTTTTGCGGCATTGCGTCCCAAGTTTTTCCTAAAAGCGTTCTGCCTGTTTTGTGTTTTCTGACTCCGCCCCATTGCTTGAAGAAAAACGGAACATTTTGTTCGTGGCATTGTTCTTTTATTTCCAAAACCCATTCTTCTTTCATCAGACGCGCTTTTGGTCCCGATTCGCCGCCGACGATTACCCAATCAATTCCCGTTAAATCAAGTGCAGGCAAACTTCCTAAAAGCGGTTCAATCGAAAGAAACTTAATATGTGCATTGGTTTCTCTCAAATCGTCAATTCGATGAACGACTTTCTGATTTTCAACACTTACGCCCATCCAAATATGCGGTTGCCAATTCAATTCTTTGCTAAATTCTCTTAATCTCTCAGAGCGTTTGGTTAAAACTTGAAAATTATGCCAATCAGCTTTTGCCATGACATCAAAAACCTGCTGAATATACTCAAGCGGAACGTCCTTATGAAACAAATCGCTCATTGAATTTACAAAAATTGTTTGCGGTTTTTTCCAACCCAGCGGAAGTTCCAACGCCTGTCGTTGAATCGTCAACTCAAAGCCGTTACGATAATTTGCCTGACGCATTGCCTTCAAACGCAAAGCCAACTTCTCGGCATAACAATTTTTACAGCCGTCGCTAATTTTTGTGCAACCCGTTACCGGATTCCAACTAGATGAACTCCATTCGATTTTTGTGTTATATGACATTATTAAATCTTACCTCTTATGCTAAAATTGGACGGATTAAAAAACGAGTTATGGCTCAAACTAAAGATGGTGCAATTAAATGTGCGGCAAAGAAATCCGGGCTTTCCGTTGCTGAATATTTGGAACGAATAAAAGTCGGTCTGAAAAAATGCACCATTTGCAAGCAATGGAAACTTACTCGGTTTTTCTCTAAAGACAGTTCTCGTTTCGATGGATTGAAAAGCAAGTGCCGCGATTGTGCCTACAAAACAAGAACTAATAATATTGGTCTTCGTGAGCGACGATTGATGGCTGAAAAAGGGTTGCGTTGGTGTCGCAAATGTCGGCAATGGTTGAAATCTGAATTTATGTCTAAAAACGGCTTGTGCAAACCGCATGAAGCCGAAGAAG
>JANPDZ010000970.1:0-2889 GCA_031431735.1 Acidobacteriota bacterium
GGTGGCAAAATCTAATTTTCGAGAAATTTCTTCGTGGGGTAGTTTATTAAATTTCTTTTACTTAACAATCAAAATTATTAAAATTGATGCCACTAGTTGAAAAATACTCGCCACGATAAGCGCAACCGGAAAATATTCGGACGGTTCTCCGCTTTTAGAATCAACCATTTTATCCGCAATTCTACCGATAAATCCAGAAAGCAAAAAAGTCGCCCACCAAAATCCGATAATTTCGGGCGTTCCCGCACTTGTGTGAAGAAAACCTGTTTCTTCGTCAAAATCAGGGTCGCTTTCATTCCAAAGTTCGCGGACGACTTGAAACGGCTTAACTAAATTCGCAAACGGAATAAACCACCAACCGACTGCCCAACCCGGAGAAAATTCCAGATTTCTGGCTTTTAATGCCGAAAGATTATTAAAACTGCGATACTCCCAAATCAAAAAGAAAATTATTGCCAAAATGCGAAGAAAAATTTCCAACATCGCAGCCAACCCGACTAACCCGAGTCCGATATTTAATGAACTGCCGTCGTTCAAGTCCATTCGCGCATCGGGAAAGGCAACTATTACAATGCTCATTACAATAAAAAACGCAGAGCAAAGTGTAATTCCGCCAAAAACCGCCATAACTACGTAAGACAGGGCTTTGGCTGGACGATAAGTGTTATTTCTAAATGTATTTGCCATCTGATTTACCTCAAAATTTGAAAGTTGTTTTTAGATTCCGATAATTTACGCTTTTTAAGTTTCTTTTACCCCGCAACACTTAAGGCTTGGTTTCCGAAAAATCAAGATGCGAAACGATTAAAAAGGTTATAAGCAGATGAGTAAAAGTTTTGTAACATAATGCCGCAAGCCCGCTACGCTCGTAAGGGCGCGAAACACACTTACGAGCGTAGCCTGTTTCTGCAATGTCATTATGTCACAGAATATATGCTGACCTGCTTAAATGAATAAATTTTCTTCATAACTGACATCTTTTCGAGAAGATTGTGACATCAAACTTTTAATTTCGGGCATTAATCTGTTATATTTTGCCCAATTCTTTTCAAAATTCAAAATTCAAAGGGGGAAAATTAATGAGTTCAAATGTGGGAACAATGGAAAATGTCGGCGGCGTAGCCGAATCCGATAAACATCCGAAAGGTCTTTACGTACTTTTTGGCACGGAAATGTGGGAGCGGTTCAGTTTTTATTCGATGCTTGCCCTTTTCACGCTTTACTTGCAAGACCCGAAACAAGGATTTAGTTGGACTTCGGGGCAGGCGACTTCGCTTTATGCAAATTATCTGATGTTCGTCTATGCGAGTCCGCTGATCGGCGGTTTGATTGCCGACAAAATTACCGGCTATCGCAAAGCCGTGATGATTGGCGGATTTTTCTTTATGGCGGGACACGGATTGCTTTCGATTCCGGCGATGTGGGCGGTTTATGCCGCGCTGACTTGTCTGGTTATCGGAAACGGATTTTTTAAACCGAATGTTTCGACGATGGTCGGAAACCTTTATCCCGAAGGCAGTCATCTGAAAGACCGCGCCTATAACATTTTTTATATGGGCATCAACGTCGGTGCGTTTGCCGCGCCGATTGTGATGGAAGTCGTCAAACAAAACTTCGGATTTCACGCGGCTTTCGCCGTTGCCGCTTTCGGGATGATTGTTTCCGTGGGGATTCTTTGGTTTTTTAGAAATCAGGTAGAAAACACCACTAAAAATCCGCTTCGTTCAGCCGAGCAAGCGGCAGATGTCGCCGCGACGAGCGTTGACGCACCGCCGCACGGCATCAGCGACCAAGACGAAGGCGGACACAAAGCTGCGAACAAAGCCCGTCAGGACACGATGAACGCCGTGCCGGATTCAAAACGCATTATGGCTTTGATTGTCATTTTTGCCATCGTCATCGTTTTCTGGATGGTCTTTCATCAAAACGGCTCGACGCTGACTTATTGGGCAGACGACAATACAGCTTGGAACGTCACCGGAATAATTTCAAATTCGATAAATCCGTTTTGGATCATTGTTTTGACGTTTCCGCTCGTCTGGTTTTGGGGATTTCTCGACAAACGCGGCAAAGAACCGGCGACCCCGACGAAAATGGCAATCGGAATGATGCTCACCGGACTCTCATTCTTTGTGCTTTATTTTGCCGCCACTGCCGGAGAAGGACAACAAGCCACTCCCGAACAAATCACCAAAGGAGAATTTAGAATTAACGAAAGAATTATCAGTCAACTGCAAACCGATGGCGTGCCGCAAGATGTGTTGGATAAATTGAAAGACAGCAAAGGTGCTGATAAAAATTACATCATAAACGATAAAAAATTTGAAACCGATTCAACTTTTAAGGATGCGCTTTCAAGCATTGTCGTCAATCTCAAGTCCGACGGTGTGCCGGAAGAAACCGCAAAAAAAGTCGGCGATGTCGAGTTTGCCGATAAGGAACTGCCAAAAACAAAGTTTGAAGGAAATCAAAATTTCCCGATGTTTCTGACAACGGTAACGGAAAAACTGAGAACCGAAGGCGTACCGGAAGATGTTTTGGGCAAAATTCAAAGCTATCAGAATAAAAAATTTACGGGCGAAGCAAAATTGTCCGATACAGTCAAAAAAGTTATCGGAGAAGGACAGGCTAATCAGTTTATGAGCAAAATCATGAACCGAGCCTATTTGTTTGAAGTTTCGCCGTTTTGGTTATTGTTGGCCTACGCAATTCTTTCTTTAGGTGAATTGATGCTTTCGCCGATGGGTTTATCGCTGGTTTCAAAAGTCGCGCCGATTCGTTTGCGCGGACTTCTGATGGGCGGCTGGTTTGTCGCGACGGCAATCGGCAATAAACTGACGATGATCGGAATTTACTGGAGCATCTGGTATCAATCGAGCTTCTTTATCG
>JANPDZ010000971.1:0-8417 GCA_031431735.1 Acidobacteriota bacterium
AGATCGTATTAAATTGAGTTTTGACGATGTTCGCTCCGCGTTTATCTTCCTCATAAATTTGTTCGCGATTGAGTGCCGCGCCAATCAAAAAATAATCCTTAAACGCATCTTTCAGCGTTGTTTGCGCCTGAATATTAACAAAAAAAGCTGCTATCAAAAAAACAAACAAACTGACAGGAAAGACGAACTTGGTTTTTATCATAATTATTCAAAATAAGTAGAGCCATTTTAAAAATATCTGGTATTTCTGTTTTCGTTCAGAGTCCACGCTTCAGCGTGTTCCCGCCAGCGAAGCGCGGCGGGATTCAAACTAAAGTTTGGACTCTGAACGAAGACAGAAATCCGCAAATCCTAGAAAACTTAAAAATTGCTCTACTAAGTGCAGCGATTTTTAAGTTTTCTGGTATTTTTTTCTTCGTTCAGAGTCCAAACGCGGAACGCACTTTGATTAACCGCCGCACTTGCGCCTCGCGGTTTAGCCGGGGCTTGTACCAGGCGGGACTCTGAACTTTTACCAAATACCTCAAAACTTATGCTCATCTTTTTATAAGTTATTATTTTCATTTTCCTTAACAACTTTTGAAAAAGGCTTGTGATTCACTGTTCAGCGTGGCTTCAATTTTCTTAGCCGTTCGGGTAATTGAAAGTCCGCCCAAATTGGTGCAGCGCAATGTGTGATGAATCTGGTTGCCAACTGCCTGCATCGTTTCGATTACTTCATCCAATGGTATCAAATGGTCGTAGTTGGATAGAGCCATATTTGAACACGATACCGCGTTAGTTGCCGCCAGCACATTTCTTCCGAGGCAAGGTGCTTCGACCCGATTGCCGATCGGATCGCAAATCAAGCCCAATGAATTTTGCAGTGCAAGCGATGCCGCTCCGATTGCTTGATTTAGAGTTCCTTTCGCCATTCCGACAATTGCCGCGGCTGCCATTCCCGCACCGGCACCTGTTTCAGCCATACAACCGCCGACTTCTGCGGCAAAGGTTGCGTGCGCCGCGACGAAAACTCCGATCATTCCGGCGGCGAGCATCGCTTTGACGACTTCGTCTTCCGGTAGATTCAAAGATTCTGCCGTGCCGATCACTGCTCCGGGCAATGCGCCGCACGAACCGGCGGTTGGGGCGGCAACGATGACACCCATTGAGCTTTTAACTTCCATCATCGCAGAAACATACATAATGATCGTATTGTTGGTATCGCCGCCAATCAGGCGTTTATGACCGAGTTGTTCCTTGAGTTGGAGCGATTGGCTGCCGAGAATGCGGTCGGAATATTTCGTGCCTTTGAGTCCGATTTTGATGGCGTTGTCCATAATGCGGACAATGGAACGCATCTTTTCAAAAACTTCTTCGTGGGAAATATTTCCTCTTACGCTTTCGTAATGAACGGCTAATTCCCAAAGCTGTAATTCTTTACCTTTATTGTAAGCCAGCATTTCCGCGCAAGTAATAAACGGAACTTGCAGATTCTTTCGGGACAAGACAGGCAAGACAGGATGAAGTTTCTTGATGAATAAAACGCTTTCAAGAGCGAGTAATTTATCGAGAATTGCTTCATCAAGAACGGCTTGCGACTTTATTTCGATGAATTTGTGATCTCCGTTATGAACAACTATCTCGTCAAATTCAATATTTGATTCGAGGAATGGAACAATCTCATCGGCAGTACGGCAATAAATCAATGTGACAAAAAAATCGCCGGCTTGTGAAACTTTTGCACCGTCAATTTCTATTACTTCGATCATTCCGCCGCCGGTCGAAATAGCGGTCAGCCGGCGTGTTTCGATGTCATTGGAAAGCGTTATTTTGTAGGTGTTTGGATGAGAAGCACCAATATCCAAAATCTCGATCGTAACCGAAATACCTGCCTCGTTAATATATTTTTCGGCTTCGGGCAGTCGTTCATCATCAGCGTTCCAACCGAGAAAACCGCCAAACAGTCCCATATCAGAGCCTTGATCCTTGTGCGTCGTCGCGAGTGAACCATTCGGGTCAAACTCGATCAGGATATTTTTGATGTCACCGCTCATCAAATCGCGGCAAAGCCGGGCAATTCGCAACGAAGCCGCACAATGAGAACTCGACGGACCGCGCATTACGGGACCGATGACATCATTAAAAATACTTGGATAATTTCCCATTACAAACTCCTTAAATTAGTCGGGCATTACATTTTCAGATTATTCAACTTTGTGACTGCAACACGTAGATATTACCTTTTATCGTAGAAAATTCAACAATGCCGTCTGCCGACATTTTTACCGATTGCTTTTTACCGTTTGAAATAACCTCAACGGGTCGGTCAATCTTTAAGCGAAAAACCGAACCTGCCGTTGAAAGAATTTTGAGTTTCGTTACTTTTTTATCAATCCATTGAAAGTCGAGTTCGAAACCGCCACGCGCGCGAACGCCTTTAAGTTCACCGGTTTTCCATTCATCGGGAACTGCCGGAAGCAAACGAATAAAACCTTCGTGCGATTGCATCAGCATTTCCGTGATCGCGGCCGTGACACCGAGAGTGCCGTCAACCTGCAACGATTTTCCGCACAATGCAAACAGTTGCGGGCAACTCTGTTCGTCCAGATATCCTTTGAATATTTTGTTGGCGCGGTTGCCATCGCCGAGTCTCGCCCAGAGTGCCATTTTCCACGCCATCGAAAATCCTTTTCCGCCGTCGCCTCGTTCATTGAGAACTTTTTTGTAGGCTTCGATCAGATCGGGAGTTCGCTTTTCCCAAAGCACCTTTCCCGGATATAACCCGTAAAGGTGCGAAAAATGGCGATGATTTTTTTCGAGCGATTTCCAGTCGTCGGCCCATTCCTGCAATGAACCGTCCGACCCGATTTGCGGCGGCACTAATCTTTCTCTGGCCGCCTTGACGCGTTCAATAAAAGGCGAACTCTTTCCTAAAATTTCTGATGCCCGCAGATAATAGCCAAACAGATCATAGAGAATCTGCATATCAATCGAAGAACCCGCGCAGATCGTTGTGCCCGGCAGTTTGCTTCCCGTTACTTCGTCAAAATACGGCTTATTGCCGCCGCCATCGGGGAAATTTTCGGGCGAGGTCGAAGGATTTGTGACGAGCCATTTTCCGTTTGGATGTTCGACTAAAAAATCCATAAAAAACTGTACGGAACCTTCTATCAGCGGATAGCTTTCGCGCAGAAATGCTTTGTCTTGCGAATATTCGAAATGTTCCCAAAGATGAGTGGACATCCACGCCCCGCCGACCGTAAATGTTCCCCAACTCGGCCCGTCCATCGGCGCGGCAACCCGCCAAATATCGGTGTTTTGATGGACAACCCAACCGCCGGCTCCGTAATGTTCGCGAGCGACCTGCGTTCCCTGATCCGTCAATTCCTTGATCATTTTAAAAAACGGTTCGGAAAGTTCGCCTAAATTAGCCGAATCCACAGCCCAATAATTCATTTGGGCATTGATGTTGGTCGTATATTTTGAATCCCACGCGGGGTTCATATCATCGTTCCAAATCCCCTGTAGATTTGCCGGTTGAGTTCCCGGACGCGATGACGAAATCAGAATATATCTTCCAAAATTGTAGGCTAATGCCGCGAGGTTCGGGTCAGGAGAAGTTTGGCTTTCCGATTTGCGCCGGTTGGTTGGAAGCAGGGAATTGCCGGTTGTCGGAAGCGTCAAAGACGCACGATCAAAGAGCTTTTTGTAATCCGCAACTGCCGAACTTTTGATTTTCTCATAAGATTTACCGGCAAGATTGCCCAAATAATTTTCCGCCCTTTGGTGTTCATCGGCACTCACATCGCGATAATTTACAAAATTTGTCGCGGCGACAAAATATAATGTCACCGCATCAGCTTTTTCAACCGTGAGGTCAACACCGTTTGTGGTTGTCGAACCGCCTTCGGCAACAACTTTCAAACGGGCTTCATACTTTACTTTTCCGGCAATTCCCAGATAGTCTGCCGATTTTCCGGTGACGGCTAAACCATCCGAACCGACCGCATCCATCCGAAAATAATCAGTTCCGTAATTGGAATGCGCCTGATTTCTAACGCCGCGCAAATTTGCCGTGAACGAAATACTGCCCGATTTGCTGGCCGTCAGACGGACGACGATCACCTGATCCGGCGCGGATGAAAACACTTCGCGCCGATAGCGAACTCCACCCACCGTATAGCTGACCGCCGAGACAGCATCTTCCAGGTCGAGCGAACGTTCGTAATCTGTAACATCCGGTCCGTGCTTAAAAAACAGATGAAGATTTGCCAAACTCTGATACTTTTGTTGTTCGACCGGATAACCCATCAGATTTCGTCCAAACAGATTGTGAGCATCAAGATATTTTTCGGCAAAGACAAGCCGTTGTATTTCGGGAAGCACTTTGTAGCCGCCCTTTACGACTGTCGAATAAGGGCCGCCGGACCAATACGTTTCCTCATTGAGCTGGATCCGTTCCTCGTCCTTGCCGCCAAATATCATCGCCCCGAGCCGCCCGTTTCCGACCGGCAATGCCTCGTCCCATTTCGCTGCCGGAGCTGCAAACCAAATACGGGTCGAAGAATCAAATGTCGCCGGGGTATTTTTGCTTTGGCTAAAGACAGGAATTAACAAAACCAGAAACAGCAAAAAAAAGATGCTCTTTCTGACAAAATGCGAGTTTTGATCGGTTAAAAGTTTCATATTGTTTGCCGTTTTATTTTTTTCAAGACCTCGTTCAAATCCAACTCAGCGACGTTTTCCACTTTTGCGCAGATTTCCATCAGCAATTTATCCTGTGCGTTGCCTTTTTGTTAATCAACTGGCGGAAACCAACCGGCAAAAATCCATTTTTTTCTGACAGGCAAAATAATTTCGTTATTTAGTTTTAAGGCTTTTACGGTCACACGACCACAAGGAGTTTGGCCGACGATTTTCTCATCGTTCCATTCAAAATGTTCGTTCCAATTTTGCGTTCGCGGATTAAAAAGCAAAACGATTTGGTTTGTTTCATCGTCAATCGCTTCGGTTTGCACGCCTTTATAGCCATTGCATAGACGACACGCCAACCACAGATTTTCTTCTGCGTCGGTTCCGCCATTGGCGGTTGCAAGGAGATGCTCGATTTCAAGGAGATTCGGATTCAGCGATTGCGGCAAAAGACAATATCCGCAACGGTTTTTGGCTTGCCGGCGGATTTTTATTTTCAACTTCTCCGGGATTTTACTCATTGGCAAGGTCGGCGGGACTTTTTATCAAATTGCGCTGAACTGCTTCGTAAATTCCTTCCGTTTTTCGTGAAAGAGCCACGCCATAAACTTGTTGGAAAAAATCAAGCTCTTTTTTTTCTTCAGGTTTGAGAGTGCCGGCCTGATTTTTAAAGAGTAATGCGCTGTGTCTTTCCGATTGTTTTTTCGGCATTTGCAAATTTGCCAACGCCCAAACCTCTTCGTCCGAAAGGTTTACCAAAGGTCTTTCCAAAGTCTGATTTGAATATTTTTCCTCAACGACATCAACTATCAAATCAGCCACCTTGCGTTTCGATTCTTTAGCAACCGTTGAAATGTCCTGATAAATTTTTTCGGACAAACTTAGCGTAACTTCCATAGCCTAAAATTTTATCACAGTCCGAAAGTAAGCGAAATCAAAATATCATACAGATTATCGCCATTAAATTTGTAAGTTTAATTTTTCGACCTTCAATTGTTTAGTTTATGAACTCAGGAAATTCTTCATCGGTCGTTTCACTATTCTTGCTTTGAAGAAATTCAATGACTTCATTTGGCGGATGAACAACGAAACCATCACCGTTGGTTTTCCCCGAAGCAATTTCCCGAATGTGTTTGGAGAAGTCTTACTTGAACAGGAAAAACATCTTCGTTTTTGATTCTATCATTCACATCAAGAATCTCGGTTAAAATATCTTGAGCGGCTTCCTTGTTCAAAAAGAAATGAACGGGTTTTCTGTTCGGAAAGTTTGGATGTGGAATTATTAAGTATTTTCCTGATTTAATATCTCTTAAACCCCAAGCCTTAGATTCTTCCGAAAATTCTGATTGAATTACTTCTAATGATAATG
This sequence comes from Acidobacteriota bacterium, assembly GCA_031431735.1. GTDB lineage: Bacteria > Acidobacteriota > Blastocatellia > Pyrinomonadales > Pyrinomonadaceae > JAFDVJ01. Next base: position 6,044 of record JANPDZ010000971.1, read on the forward strand.
GCTCTGCCATAATTTACTCCTCGTCATTTAACATAATAGATTTTCCTAACTTGATAGATTTTACCTCTTCCATCACATTATTCAAATCTATCTCCTTTACATTTTCCACCTTTGCGCAGATTTCCATCAGCAATTTATCCTGCGCGTTGCCTTTTTGTTTGGCGATTGCGTAAGGCAGATCTTCGCGGAAAGTGACCATTGAATATTTTGAGAAATAGTCCGGGAAGGTTTGTTCGAGTTTAGTTTCGAGTTCGCGTTTGCGTTGGAAAATCGGATCGGCGACCGCGTCGCGCATTTCGTAGAAATTTTCTTCCGCCATCTTGGCGATCGCGTCGGCGTTTGGTTTTCTAACCGTTGTAAATTCGTCGAAAAGTTTTTCCCAATTTGTGCCATGATCTGAAATCAGTTGATTTAAGATGCGGCAATCTTCAAACGAAGCATTCATACCTTGCCCGTAAAACGGAACGACGGCGTGCGCCGAATCGCCGAGAAGTAAGGCTTTGCCCCCGGCGTTCCAGGGGAAACATCTTATCGTGCCTAAGTTTCCGGTCGGATTCGTGAAAAAATCCTCCGCAAGCGAGGGCATCAGCGGAATCGCGTCGGCGAAATTTGTTTGAAAGAAATTCATCAGCGATCTTTCGATTTGGTCTTTGGTTTTTGGTCTTTGGTTTTTGGGAAAACTCTCCGTGTCTCCGCGTCTCCGCGTCTCCGCGTCGTTGAAGATCTCTTCAAAACTATTCTCGCCTTTGTGCGCGAGAAAAAGCGTGCAGGTAAAACTTCCGTCAAAATTAGGCAGCGCGATCATCATAAACGAACGCCGCGCCCAGATGTGCAGGGCATTTTTCTCCATTTGAAACAGGTCAGAACCATCTGCGGTAGCGGATGGTTGAACGTTGCCGCTTATTTTTTGCGAATTAAACAGGTTGCTACCGCTCGCTGTTCTGACAGGTGGAATATGCAATTCTTTATAACCGTGTGCGAGCCATTTTTGCGAAAAATCAAAACGCGGAACGCCGCCGTGAAGCATCGCGTTGCGAACGGCGGAACCTGCGCCGTCGGTTGCAATTAATGTGTCGCCTTTCGCAATGTTGCCGGATTCAAATTTCGCTTGACCGCTCACACAATCGAAATCAACACATTTTTCGTTGAAAAAAAATCTCACGCCGTCGTGTTTTTCGGCTTCGTTCATCAGTGCGATATTTAGTCCGGCGCGTGAAACCGAATTGATATATTCGCCTTGTCTGCCCGAATACGGAAGAAGTTTTTTCTTGCCGTCAATGGCGTGAATCATTCGCCCGAACATCGGCACGGCTTCCGCGAGCATATATTCGTCCAAACCGATTTCTTTAAGCGCTGCGATGCCGCGATTCGAGAGCGCGAGATTGATCGAACGCCCGGCAGATGTTTCCTCTTTGCGCATATCTCCGCGAGCTTCGTAAACGTCCGTTTCGATGCCTTGTTTGGCAAGATAAATGGCGAGCAGCGAACCCGACAAACCCGCGCCGATAATGATTACTTTTTGTTTATTCATAGCTCCAAAAGAATATGGTTACACATAGCCTAAAATGTCAAATATCACAGATAAAGGCGCAAGCGGAAAAAAATTGGATTTAACGCACCATGGACATTTTTCGTTGATGTCCTGAGAGTAAATATAAGACTGTAAAAGATTTGGATCAGCATTTACCCTTTGCTCTATGATTTCAAGCGCTTCTTCAAATTCAAAAACCTGGTTTGCCATTCGATATTCTCGCCAAACTTTTTCTGCTTTATTCAAATCAGCTAACGGCAAAAGCTGTTTGAAATGATTAAAATATTTCATTTCAACAGTTTCATTTCGGATGATCTGATATATCACGCCCAAAAGTTGTCCTAAAAGGTCTTCAACCGAGACAATTTTGCAGGATATTTCGCCGACTTCAATAAACGACGATCTTTTCGACAAATTTACCGTTTGCGGAGTAAAAATATCAATCCTTAGTTTATTTTCTTTATCAACAAGCATCATCAATATCTTGCCTTTTTCACGATTCGGATGAAAATGCCGAATAAGGAATTTGCTGCTCAACGAAGGCAGAAGAGCCGATAAATCGTTGACAACAATATCAATATCATTTAATTTATTTTTTATCTGCCTGCTATTGCCAAGCAAATGACAGCCGGTCGCCAAACTGCCCGTGATAATAATTTCTTCTGTTAAATGCCGATGCAATTTCAAAAGAGAATTTTGGCATCGAACGGCATCTTCATTTTTAAGAAATATCTTTTGAAGAATATTTTCACTCTTTACTGGCATCTGACTTTCTTTCGCGCCGATTGGAAAAGTTAAACTCAGTAGATCCAAAATTCAGACAATTATCGAAAGAAACTGCTG
>JANPDZ010000972.1:0-3238 GCA_031431735.1 Acidobacteriota bacterium
GCGTCAAACTCTTTTTCGACAAAGATATTGCCCTGCGAATTGACTTCTTCGGCTTTGTAGGTGCGTCCTAATCCGTCAAAATAGCTGATGCTTTCTGCCCAAACATTAGTGTCAGTTTGTTGGCGCGATTTTACCCAATAATTGTTCGGCTCGTCGTGATAGACGGTTTCCGATTGACTGCCAACTTGTGTTATACTCCGCACGGTCATAAATTGAACTTTTTCGCCTCCAAAACAGAAGCAGATGATTGAGTACCGGCGGAAATTTTATTGAAGCTAAAATGCTCAATTTATGTCCGTTGAAAGTATACCTCAAATTTGCGATTTGAATTAGCCATGCAAAAATCAATAATTTTGTAGCTGTTTAGCACCGACATAGTGTATTTGACCAATTCTAAAACCACAGCATATTGTGATTTGCTTTTAAGTTTTGGAACTTAAAACTGCATTTTTTTGATTTCAAGCAAGCAAAATAGGTAACCAAACCACAATATTTTGTATATTTTTCGAGGTCAAGTCTATACCTTAGACCTAAACAGTTACATAATTTTGCACAATGCACGCATCAATACTCATCACTTTAATCTGCTATCGCTTTTTCTCATATTTTAATTTATTGATAAAGAATCTGAACTTTAAATCTAGTATCTGCTTCCGTAAGTAAATGATAACTGTTTCATTAACAAACAAGCTCAAAATTACCGCTTACAGTATTGTTGTTAGACACTAAAACTTATTACTCTTCTACGGAATCAGTTACTAGTGGTGCTGGGCTGAAATTTTCCAACAGGTGAAAATCAATTCGACTGTCTCCGAAAGACCATTTGTAGTGAGCTTTGACTGTGGTGTTATTTCAGCCCAGCACCACTAGGTTCACTTATCTGAACTGACGAGAAATTCTTGTAGCGAATTTGACAAATTTTTAGCATTGAATTTTGTGCCATCTGAAAAGATGACCTCCTCAACCAAAACAATCCAATAAGTCTTTATTCGAGTTTCGTTAAGTAAAAAATTCTTCGGTTTTTTCGAACTAGAAATCACTTCATACTCAGTATTTGTCAAAGATTTTATAGACTGATTATTAGTAAATAAATTACTGTCTTCAAATCTTAAACTCCAACCGCTTCCGCCTCCAACAGCACTGTAAGCAGTTATTTCTACACTTTTTATTGTTTTCGACGAAACGTTTCTGATTTCATAGCCAATAATATTGCCTGAACCACTTTCTGTAAGAAAAAATTCTGCTTTTTCAATTTTTACGGGACAGTCTTGTTGTAAAACTAAAACAGGAATATTGTCTTCTGTAACCTTAATCAACCGAGTTTTCTTTTGCCCCTGAACATTCAGACAAATAAAAAGTGTAATTAATAAACCCAACAAAAATAGTTTCATATAACCTCCTAACTTTAAATCAATTTTTAAGTCTTATTGTCAGCTTTCCTGTCACAGAAGCTGATTGAAATAGAGAACCTTTATCACCAAACGTCCGCGTGTAATCAACTTTAATTCCAACTTGGATAACATTACCTTTTGCAGTTTCAGTTTCGCCTCTTAGTTTTACCTTGAATACAACCGAACCTGACTGCGTTGAATCAACAAGGTTAAATTCAACTTTTCTTTTAGGGTCAGAAGGGTTTCCTACATCTCCATCAACAACAGCGATTTTCCACTTTCCGCCAGCCTCTGGAACTGCTTTCACATAGTTACAAGATTGACAAACTTTATCAAAAGTTCCTTTACCAAAAAAGCTGAATGTAACCTTTATTTCTAGCTCAGTTTTCCCCGCGACAATATCTTCTTCACTAACATCAAGTGTAACTGAATTAGAACCTTGATCAACATCTACAGGTTTGGTATCACTTCCAACAATAGAAACCTTTTCAAATGAAATAATTGGTGGGTCTGAAAACGAAGTAGTATCTTGAGCCGTTTGTGTTTGCCCATGTGAGCCTACAACAGGTGCTGCCGAGCTTGAGTTTATTGAAGCCATCATCATCTCATCGCTGATACCCGCTGAAACTGCCACAATTGCTGCCCACCACTCGTTATTGAGTTCATTAATAGTCTTAAGGCTATCAAATGTCGTATCAGTTCCCCTAAAAGCCGAACCGTCAACAAAACCCCCACTATTTGCGCACCGTGTACCGCACGGACTTCCCGCATTTTCTGAAATCAATCCAAGCGGGTCAGTAAATTTATACGGCGAATTTAAGACGTAGCTGTAACGATTAAAAGTTTGCGGATTCTTGACATTCGCGCTTGCCATCAACGGATCAACACTCGTATATCTGCCGTGTTTCGAGTTGTAATATCTCGCCTGTGCGAAGTCTAAGCCTGATTCATCATCCTTCTCGTAACCCGTGTAGCCTTTTCGCGTTTCGCTTTGATTGTCGTAGTTTATAGCCGATGTTCGTTGTGTGGTGTAGGTTTCCTCGCCGAACGCCATATAATCTTTACGAGTTGTTACCGCGCCGAGTTGATTTGTGATGACTCTTGAGCTTCCCAAATGGTCTGCTGTCAAATAGCTGACTTGCGGCGTTTCTGCCAATTGCGTGGAGTATTCCGCGACAAGTTGTCCGCCTCCATCATAGACGAAAAGGACGGTTTCTGTCGAGGATATTTTCTTGACTCTGCGTCCTTCGCCGTCGTAATAATAAAGCCCGGTTGTGGCATTACTTGAGTTTTTGACTTCCTTTTGATGATTCTCGGCATCGTAAAGAAATTGATTGCCGCCGGCATCAACGGTTAAATTTCCGTCTTTGTCGTAGCTGTAATTTTGTCCGCTTGAAAATCTGTTAGTCGCGGTGTCAATCGTTGGATTCGTGACGTTGTTTGATGCCGGTAAGGTTGTCGTATTTGCCGCGTCAAATCTTCTGTTTCCGTAGCGGTCATAGGTGAAGGTTTGTTTCCAAGTCGTTGAATTATTGACCTTTTCCTCAGCTGACAGCAGACGATTCAAATCATCGTAGCTGTAAGTTTGCTCGAACGGCTGTGAAAGTCCGCTGAAACTTATCTTTTGACTTCTGAGTGAGTCGTTGTTTTCGGTGTTTGTGCCGTAATCGTATTCCAGTTTCAAAAGGCTTTTGTCCGTCGCCGACGAACCTAAACCGATTTCGGTTACTTGCAAACGATTGTTGTAGTTCATCGTTTCCCACTTTCCATTTCCTAAACGAAGCCTTTCGATTGCACCGCTTGAGTTGTAGCTGATGCCGTTAACATAGAGCCGATTCTGCGTCCCA
>JANPDZ010000973.1:0-2319 GCA_031431735.1 Acidobacteriota bacterium
GTGTCAAAAATGGGACGCGGATGAACGCGGATTCGGCGGATTTTTTTAGAAATCCGCGTTCATCCGCCGAATCCGCGTAAATCCGCGTCCCATTTTTGACACTTTTTACGATGAATTTTGAGTTTGCAAACAACTTTTCAGTTGACCAATATTCAACCCCTGATTCGCATTAAAAGCATTCATAAGGCAGGGCAAACGCATCTAAATTTTACTGAAAATAAAGGCTTTCCGCGTGTTTGCAATAATTTACGCTAAGAAAAACCTTGAAAATTTGGTGATTTTCAATAAAAAGTTCAACAGGTTTTTGTCTGCTCATCGCTAAAAAATGCTTTAAAGCCTTATTTTAATTAACTCTAAGCATTATTCGCCGATGAAAAATTTAGATGCGTTTGCCCTGGATAAACCGGGCATAACGGTTGATATTTTGGGCGATGTCGTTTATCGTCTTATCGGCGGACGTTGGGTTTTTCGGAAGATGCGGCTCGGAGGAAATACATATGGCGGCATCAAAAATCCGACGATTGCCGAACTTAATAAGCTGGTCGAAAAACTGACTCCAAACGATGTTGATAATATGTGGCGCGATTTTATCGGCGAGATTGAAAGCATCAAGATCTATTCGTGTGCAAAATGGGAATGGCACACGCCCAATTCGGTTTCGTTCAATATTGTGATAATTCATTCCCAACTCGGCGGAAGCTATGCGGACGCGGCGGTTGAAAGAGTCGAGCGAATTCAACACCGGCGGATTTATCGGGATAGTGAAAAGGACAGCTGGAAAAGTATGACGTGGACCAAAGCCGGACGCAAAGGCGATTTGATGCGAGATGCAAATGACAAATCAATCGAAATGTTCAAGATTCTTGAAAGTAAAAAATCCACCCGCGAACAAACTGATAAAATGCCGCGCCCGACCAAAGTTCCGTTGATTACGGAATAAAAAAGGAAGAAATAAAATGGATTTAGTAAAAGATGCATTCATAATTTTGTATTTTTTGGCAACCACTGACGGTAATATTGATCCGCGTGAAACCCTGATTATCGCTGATTTTATCAAACGTCAACACGGCCAATTAAACTTTATTCCGAGCCAAACGATTTTGGATTTGGAGACATTGAAAGGAGATCGAAGAATTGATGAATACGACCGCGCTTTGTTCAGTTTTAAGAATGGTTCAAGCGTTCAGGACCGGCTCACGATGTTGACCTTTGCGGCTGATCTGACGGCGGCTGACGGTGTGATTACCGAGGGCGAAAAGGTTTTATTTCAGGATATGGCAAAGGTCTGGGGCATTGATTTACAGAAATTTTTTCAGCAAGCCGGCGTGGCTGTTTCGCCGTCGGCTCTTCCGTTTGCCGCACCGCTTCCCCAGCATAAACCCGTGGAAACATTTTGTGAGCCGATTCAAACGCTGATGGCTTACAGTCAGCAGCGCGCCGGTGTGAACGAAGTTTTGCGTTCGCTGGTCAGCCATCGCGGTTGGTTTGCGCCGTTGGTAATGTTTATAACCGAAGGCAAACAGGACATCAACGTTGATCATCTGCTGATGTTCAGCACGGAAGTGTATATGAAGGCGGGCGATTTGTGGCTTTTTACCGATCGCGCATCAGCACTCCGGGCGCAGGCGATTAATGCGCCTATCGGTTCATATAGCGGCGTCATGAGCGGAACCGAACTGTTTGGCAAAATTCCCGCCGACATCAAAAACATCCATATTAATCCGTGTTCACCGCTTGAACAAAGATGGTCGTTTATGGACGGCACGAGCATCGAACTGGCGAGGCTTTGGTCAGAAGTAATCGTGTTGGAAGAGAAAATCGGGCAATGGCAGTATCTCGGCAAACCCGACCTCAAGGCGCTTGCCGATTACCGGGGTTTTATAACCATCACAAATGCGTCGAACGAGATTTTTTTAATCAAAGAAATAGATCCGACAATGCCGATTGCCGCCGCCATTTTTACCTCGCCGGATTCCGCCCAGTTGTTTCTTTCCAAACTTCCGCCGGAACAAAGCGCAACATTAAAACAAATCACCATTAACGGAGAAACACTGCTCAATGATTTACCGGCAATGCAGATCAGGAGGCAGAATAATTTACCACCGTTAAGTCTTGACGGTGCGGTCATCAATGCGAACGGTCCCGGTACTTTTTATATGCTTAGGTTTAGCGACATTCAGTAGATCCAAATTTCGGATGCGCGGATGCGCGGATTATTAATCAACCCAAATCTTGGGCTTTTGCTGAATTTTAGATTTGTCCGCCGATAATTGGCGGGTATTTGCAGTTTCAATTGTTCTCAATGACCGCTTTTTACGG
>JANPDZ010000974.1:0-6061 GCA_031431735.1 Acidobacteriota bacterium
TTTGAAAAACGCTCAAATCTTTCATTTTCTTTCAATATTCTTAGGAATCGAAGTGTTTGACGCCGCTTCTCAGCGACGTATGCAAGCGGGGACGCTTGCGCTCCAGTCATAACTATTTACTGACGCATTACGTCGGGTGAAAAATTTTCGTTGACAGCCGATAAGCATTTTAGTAGCCTCAAAAGATATTGCGAAGTTTTATTTCACAAAAGGATCTATTTATTAATTTTGAGTAATTTAAGAAAACTGGAACTACCGCCGCAAGGCTTAAAAACTCTGTTCGGTGTTCAAGACCAAAACATCAAATATCTCGAATCGCTCCTTGACGTTTCGATCGGCGCACGAGGAAATGAACTATTGATTGACGGCGACCCGAAAGACATTGTGACGGTCGAAAATATCCTCCGCGATTTTGCCGAGCTTTTTGACGAAGGCAATCAATTTTCCGACAAAGAATTGCGCGACGCGTTCAAACAGATCGCCGAAGACACGGCGTATAGCCTGAAAGACTATTTCACGCGCGCCCGCTTTAACCCGTCGGGCAAAAAAGCAGTCGCCCCGAAAACCGCCAATCAGCGCAAATATATCGAAGCCATTCAGGATAAAGATCTGACATTCGGAATAGGTCCGGCCGGCACCGGCAAGTGCATCGCAGAAAATTCCATAGTTCTGACCGACCGTGGAATGATCGAAATCGGCGAACTTTGCGCCAATACCGAATTCGATGTATTTGCACCGGCTGATTTTCAAATTCACGGCATCAATGGAATTGAAGACGCGGCTTTTGTTTACAACGGCGGGATCAGCGAAACTTTAAGTTTCACGACCCGTTTCGGTTTCGGTATCGAAACTACGCCGGAACATCCCCTTTTGACCATCAATTTAGACGGTAATTTAAGTTGGAAACGTGCCGATCAATTACGTCAAGGTGATTTTATCGCTCTGCAACGCGGTCAAAAAATGTTCGGCAACAGTTCGATGATTGATTTTGAATTTAAAGCCAATATTAATGATAAATGTTCAAAATCAGTCCAGATTGATGAAATTGATGAAAGTTTTGCTTATCTTTTGGGGTTGATCGTCGGTGACGGATGTCTGACCGTTAAAAATCGCGTTTTGTTGTCAACTTGTGATGAATCAATAAAATCGGCTTTTTTCAACTTTGCCGGTGCGATTGGTTTGCACGCCTTTCAAAATGGTGAAAAAAATCTCGTCATTGCCAGTTCGCAATTTTATCAAATACTTTTGCATCTCGGCTTGTCTGCCGGTAAAGCCGAAACAAAATGCGTCCCGAAAGCCATATTGACGGCGCCTGAGCAAATTGTTTCAGCCTTTTTAAGCGGAATTTTCGATGCCGACGGGTCGGTTGAAAAACGTGATGGAAATATCACTTTTTCTTCAATTTCAGAAAAGCTCGTTAATCAAATACAAATAATTCTCTTGAATTTCGGTATTGTTTCGGCGAAATCGAACAAACGCGGAACTTATTTGGGCAATCCTCATTTTTCCTTTCTTTTGACGGTTTCGGGCGAAGAGGCGGAAAAATTCGATCAACTGATCGGATTTAAGTTGGAGCGAAAAAAAGCACGCCGAATATTGCATAAATCAAACCCCAATGTTGATTTTGTGCCAAACATAAAATCGCACATCAACGCGGCTGTTAAAGATGCCGTTTTGACTCGCGCCGAACACAAAAAGTTTTGGGATTACCGGATTGAACGCCGTCGTCCGAGTTATGCAAAACTTTCGGAACTGCTCGATATATTAAAAAAGAAACAGTCCGGCAACGAATCACTTTTCTATTTACAGGAAATCCTGGAAAAGCGTTTTTTATTTTTGGAAATCAAAACAATAAATAAATCTAAAGCACAGGTTTTTGACTTAAATGTTCCCAAAACTCATTCCTTTGTCGCCAATGGCTTTATCAACCATAATTCTTTTCTCGCCGTCGCGCTCGCGGTTCAGGCACTTTTCGAGAAAAAAGTTTCGCGAATCATTTTAACCCGACCGGCGGTCGAAGCCGGTGAAAAACTCGGCTTTCTGCCCGGCGATCTGCAAGACAAAGTTGATCCTTATTTGCGTCCGCTCTACGATGCGCTGTTTGATCTGGTTGATAACGAACGCGTTACGAAAATGCTCGAAAAACGAATTATCGAGATCGCGCCGCTGGCATTCATGCGGGGCCGGTCGCAACCTTTGGAAAGTTTGCTGATGACTCCGAACGGTTGGCGCAAAATGGGTGAAATAAAAATCGGCGATGAAGTAGTTGGATCGGACGGCAAACCGATCGAAGTTATCGGTGTTTTTCCGCAAGGTAAAAAGGAAGTTTATCGTTTGACTATGACCGATGATTCAACCGTTCTGGCTTGTAAAGAACATCTCTGGCAAGTCAAGACAATGGAAGATAAGCGTCGAAATAAATCTGCGAGAGTTTTAGAAACACAAGAAATGCTCGGGAATTTCCGTCGCAATCATCAATATCGGTATGAATTACCAATTATTTCAGCACCTGTTGAATTTGAATGCCAACAGGTTTCGGTAGAGCCCTATATATTGGGGCTACTGCTTGGCGATGGTTGTATTACCGGCAAAAATTCCCCAAGTTTCTGCACCGCAGACGCTGAGCTGGCTTCAAATTTGGAATTTGCACTTGCTGATATGAATTTATCGCTTCATCGTAAAAGCAAAATTGATTTTACGATTACTAAAACACAGGGCAAAACCAATAGCACTATTCCAAATTTGTTGACAAAAGCCCTTCGTGAATTGAGTTTATTGGGAACCTATTCTTCAACAAAGTTCCTTCCTGAAAATTATCTTTACAATTCAACGGAAGTTCGAATTGCACTTTTGCAAGGGCTTCTTGATACGGATGGCGGACCTGTCACACAGATTGGTCGAAGCTGCCGAATTCAATATACGACAACTTCGGAAAAATTGAAAGATGATGTAATTTTTCTTGTTCGCTCACTTGGCGGCACAGCAAATTTCCGTAAACGAAAAGCCGAAGGACGCAAACCCGGCTTTGCAAATGGAAGACCTGTTCCCTACAAAAATGATGCTTTTGTTTTAGACATTCGTTTGCCTGAAAATATCAAACCATTTCGGTTGTCACGAAAAGCTGTCATTTATGAAAACTTTGGCGGTGGCCGGCCGATGCGGTTTATCAAAAATATCGAATACGTCGGCAAAATGGAAACACAATGTATCAGCGTTTCGGCGATTGATTCTCTCTATTTGACTGACGATTTTATTTTGACACACAATACTCTCTCTGATGCTTTTATTATCCTCGACGAAGCGCAAAACACGACCGGTGAGCAGATGAAAATGTTTCTGACACGGATCGGTTTCGGCTCGAAGGTCGTCGTCACGGGCGATGTCACGCAAGTTGATCTGCCGCGTGGACAACGCAGCGGGCTTAAGGAAGCCGAACGCGTTTTGCAAGGAATCGAAGAAATCGAGTTCGTCTATTTCAGCAAAAAAGATGTCGTCCGCCATCGGCTTGTCCAACTTATCGTTGAGGCATATGAACAAGAGTCAGATGAGAATCCGCCGCCATCATCGGATTAAGATCTTTTTGGGGATAGAAATCGGTTTGGAGTTCAAAATGAGATTTCAAGCCGCTATTTGATTTTCAAATACTGCAAAGTTGCGAAAAATCGCAAGTGATCAAAATATTTTTATTGTAGGATAATTATTGCAATTATTAAGTTTTCTGATGTTTTGAGTCCCTGCTTCAGCAGGCAACCGCCGCGCTTCGCTGGCGGTTTAGCCGCCTCAAGGCGGGACTCAAAACTTTTATCAAATCCCATAAGACTTAAAAATTGTTCTACAAATCTTCTTTGTTAATTCAGCGAATAATCAAAAGATATGAAGCTCAAATCAATTTACGATTACATCATCATCGGCGCAGGCTCAGCAGGCTGCGTGCTAGCCAATCGTTTGACGGAAGATGCGAAAACCAATGTGCTTCTGCTCGAAGCCGGAATGCCCGATAAAAAGCAGGAAATTCATATTCCGGTGGCGTTCGGCAAACTTTTTAAATCGGAAGTTGATTGGAATTTTGAAACCGAACCACAGACAAACCTAAATAATCGAAGGCTTTACCAGCCACGCGGCAAAATGCTCGGCGGTTCGAGTTCGATGAATGCGATGATTTATATGCGCGGTCATCATACGGATTTTGACCGTTGGAGCGAACCCGGAAACGACGGTTGGAGCTTTGACGAAGTTCTTCCCTATTTCAAAAAAGCCGAAAACCAAGAACGCGGTGCGTCGGAATTTCACGGCACGGGCGGTTTTCTGAATGTCGCCGATTTGCGCCTTGTCAATCCGCTTTCACGCGCTTTTGTCGAAGCGGGCTTGGAACTCGGTTTTCCTTTCAACGATGATTTTAACGGCGCGGAACAGGAAGGTTTCGGAGTTAATCAGGTCACGCAAAAAGGCGGAAAACGTTGCAGTGCCGCCGCCGGTTATTTGAAAGCGGCTTTGAAACGCCCGAACCTGACCGTTCTGACCAGCGCGCGGGTTTTACGACTGAACTTAACGGGCAATCGAGTTTCCGGGGTTGAATTTGTTCACGACGGAAAAACCCGAACGGCTTCTGCCGAGAGCGAAGTAATTTTGAGCGGCGGCGCGTATAATTCGCCGCAATTATTGATGCTTTCGGGAGTCGGCGCAGCTGAAAAACTCGAAGAACTTGGAATTACAACAAAAATTGATTTAAAAGGTGTCGGCGAAAATCTGCAGGACGATTTATTTACTGCTTTAACCTTTAAATGCAAACAGCCGATAACGCTGGCAAACGCCGAATCAAAGCTGAACATCGCCAAATATTTGCTGCTCCGCAAAGGGCAACTGACCTCAAACGTCGGCGAAGTCAACGCCTTTGTAAAAACCGATTCCGCCCTTTCAAAACCAAATCTGCAATATCATTTTGGACCCGTTTATTATGTCAATCACGGTATGACCGTTCCCGAAGGACACGGGTTTTCAATCGGTCCGACGCTGATTCGCGCAAAAAGTCGCGGTTTTGTCGGGCTTCATTCAACCGACCCGCTTGCCGCGCCGCTGATTCAGCCGAATTATCTCGAAAATTCCGACGATTTGGATTTGATTGCCAAAGGCGTGCGGCTCGCATTCAAATTAGCCGCGACCAAGGCTTTCGCGCCGTTTTGCGGCGAAGTTTATCATTATGATGCGGCAAATCGAATCAATGCGGATTCGACCAACACGGAAATCGCCGATTTTATCCGCAACAATTGCGAAACGATTTATCATCCGGTCGGCACGTGCAAAATGGGCGCGGACGCTCAGGCGGTCGTTGATGCCAAACTGAAAGTTCACGGCACGGAAAATCTGCGCGTCGTGGACGCTTCCATATTTCCCGAAGCGATTGGCGGAAATCCGAATGCTGCCGTTATAATGATTGCGGAAAAGGCGGCGGATTTAATCAAAAATGCACGAACTAATCAATAATCAACGCAAAATAGCGGTTGAGACAAAAATATTTGAAGATTATTTAAAGAACTTATTTGGAGCGGTTGAAGAAACGCGGAAAAAGTGGGCAACCATCGCCTTTATTTCCGACCGCAAAATGCGCAGATTAAATAACCAATTTCGCGGTAGAAATTCGACGACCGACGTTTTGTCATTTCCTTTTGAAACCGATGACTTCCTGTCAGAACCGTCTGCGGTAGCGGATGGTTTTAGTTCGCCCTCTGACTCTTCCGATAAGAATCTTCAACCATCTGCTACCGCAGACGGTTCTGACTTTTTGGGCGACATTATAATTTCACTTGAACAAGCAAAAAGACAGGCAGACGAAAACGATTCAGACCTCGAAACCGAGATCAAACAATTGATTTTGCACGGCATCCTGCATCTCTGCGGCTACGACCACGAAACCGACAAAGGTGAAATGAACGAGCGCGAGCTCGAATTACGCAACAATTTGAATATCTGAAATTCACGCAAAATTTAGTTTCAGTAGATCCAAATTTGGAAAAGACGGGTTACTTTCGACCGTAAAAAGCGGTCATTGAGAACAATTGAAACT
>JANPDZ010000975.1:0-4032 GCA_031431735.1 Acidobacteriota bacterium
TAACAAACTCTGAGGGTTGAAATTGTCCGATCAGCGGAAGTTTCAGCCACGCTGTCTGCCCGTTGATCTTAACGCCTAAGGGAGTCAGCACGAGAAACAGTAAAACCAGTCCGATACCGTAAAAAATAGGCGCGGCATCAATGATCCGGCGGTAATCGCTGAAACCAACGACGGCAAACGCAACAAGCGCGATGCCGAGACCGACGATTTGTTTTGACCAATAACTTTCGGTCGGTTGGGCATTATAAATTTGCCAAACGCCGAAACTGACAATTGCGATCGCTACAATCATTGTCAGCCAGTCAAAATCCCGTAAATCACGTTTTTCGATGATTGCTACCATATTTCGAGTGGAGAGTAGAGAGTAGAGAGTAGAGAGTAGAGAGAAATTTCTTTAACTCTCCACTCTCCACTCTCCACTCTCTACTATTTCTTAGTTACTTCCTGCTTAACAATTTGTGTGCTATTACGTTTAGCTAAATACGCTTCATAAATACCTTTGGCGGCAGGTCCCGCATTTGCCGCACCGAAACCGGAATTTTCAATCATCGCGAGAACCGCGATCTCAGGCTTATAAGCCGGCGCGAAACTGACAAACCATGCGTGGTCTTTTGCCCCGCCCGAATTAAGTTCCGAGTTTTGCGCCGTGCCGGTTTTTCCGGCGATTTCCAGATTCGACATTTTGACCGAACCGGCGGTTCCGCCGTTATTGACAACGCCCCACATTCCTTTCATGATAAGCGCGTTTTGTTCCTCGGTCATTTCGATGATCTTCGGTTCCGAATGCTGAAAAATGAAACCTTGCCGTTCCGGTCTATAAGTCATTTCGCCCTCGTCGCCGATGGCACCGATCGGTTTAAATTCTTTCAGAAAATGCGGAATATACATTTTGCCGCGAACGCCCATACTTGAAATTGCACGAAGCAGAGAGATTGGCGTGACAACCACCGTATCCTGTCCGATCGAAGCATAAACGGTGCGAATATCGCTCCATTTTCCCTCACGTTTTTCGATGATCGGTTTCCAGGTCTTCGGCGTTTGACTGATCTTTTCGTTCGGCAGATCAACGCCGGTGCGTTTGTCAAAATCGAAATCTTCGATCATTTTGATCATTCCCTCGATCTTGAATTTCAAAGCCAGATGATAATAATATCCGTCGCACGATTTGGTAATTGCCAGATCGAGCGGCGGCGCACCGTGGCTTCCCATACAGCGTGTAAATTTGTTGCCGATCGTAATTCCGCCGCCGCACTTGACGTTTGAATTGGCAACTGTAATGACGCCTTGCTGGAGGCCGGCAACCGATTCGGGGATTTTCCAGGTCGAGCCGGGATGATAACGTCCCTGAATTGCACGATTATAAAGCGGACGGCTTTCATCCTGCCAATACGCCGCGATTTGTTTGCGTCCTTCGGGCGAGGTACTGCCCTGCACAAAAATATTCGGGTCAAACGAGGGCATCGAAGCCATTACAAAAATTTCGCCGTTGTTCGGGTCGGTCGCGATGATCGTTCCGCGTTTTGTTGATGATTTGGCAAGCTGCTCTTCAGCCGCCATTTGTAGATCAAGATCAATTGTCGAGATCAAATCTTGTCCGGCTTGCGGCGCGACGGTCTCGATCTCGCTTTGGACTCGTCCGCGGCTGTCAACGATAACTTTTCGATAGCCCGGCTTGCCGCGTAAGTATTCGTCGTAATATTGTTCAAGACCGCCTTTGCCGACAATATCACCGGGACGAAAACCTTTCGCACGAACTTCGGGATTCTCCAATTCTTTCGGGCTTATCTCGCCGACATAACCGAGAACGTGCGCGAGCGTTTGTTTGAGCGGATAAACTCTCTGCGGCTGAAGTTCGACGCGCAATTCGGGGTATTTCATCGAATGTGCTTCAACCCAAGTGATGTCTTGAATGGTCGCGTTTTCCTTCAAAACAAGCGTTTCAAAGTCGTTTTGCTTTTTGATGAGATTCAGACGTTCAACCACATATTGACGGTCAACATTGAGTCCGCCGGCATAATCGTCAATGCGGTCGGTGACATCTATTTTCTTGATCGGTTCGTTCGATAGTGTGATGTTATAGGTCGGGCGCGAATCAACGAGAATTTTTCCGTTGCGGTCGAAAATCGCGCCGCGCGGTGCCGGAATCGGAATCAGCCGGATACGTTGATTTTCGGCTTTTTCGTCGTAATATTCGCCTTTGACGATTTGCAGATAATAAAGACGCGCACCGAGAATCGTCAGCAGAACAAAAGCGATGACTTGAATTGTGCCAACTCTGAGACCTAAATTTTGCGTGTGGTCGTATAATTTCATAAATTTCAAATTTCAAATTTCAAATTTCAAATTTCAAATTATTCTAAAGTTTTGGAATTAACTTTTTACTTTTGCGTTTTGCCTTTTGCCTTTCACCTTTTTCCCAAACGAATTGGATTTCGCCGACGGGTTTGTCGGCGCGCTGAAAAAGAATCGCGCTTTCTTCGCTTCAGGATATCAGTCGAAAAACTACCCAAAATTAAATAAATTAGCGTTCCCGCAATCGTCGTTCCGATCAGCGTATAAGCGATCGTTTCCAAAAAAGGTGCGGAGGGTTGTTGCCCGAGCATCCGATGCAGTCCGTAATATACCAAATCATCGATCAAACAGGCACCTGCTATGACGGGGATCTGCAATAAAAGGTTGTCCAGATAGACGCGCCGCGCAATCTCAGAAACCGCGTATGCAATCAATGTTTTAGAGAATCCGTTAGCACCCAGGAGACCTCCGCTCAAAGCATCAATGGCAATGCCGGAAAGTGTTCCGAAAAGCAGTGCTTTGATCGTGTTTCTCTGCAACGCGGCATAAACGACCACAATCAATGGAAAATCAACATACATAAATACATCGTGGACATTTCGAAGTGTCCACTGAAGCATTACGGCGATGATTACTGCAATTGTGATTTTTAACTGTTCCATCTTCAATTAGCAGGCAGTAGCACTTGTCAGTTTGTCGCGTATTGACTGCCAACTGCCGCTGTCTATGGCTTACTTTTCTTCTTGTCGTCTTTGACCGCATTCGGTAAAGTCTTTTCGTATTCGGGTTTTGCCGGCTGTTCGTAAAGCACGACGCCAACTTCTTCCATCGAATAAAGTTTTGCGCTCGGGCGGATGAAGATTTGCTGTGGAACAGTTGCCGAACCGGGACGAACTTCGGCAACTTCGCCTAATTTCAATCCCGGCGGATAGATGCCGTCCTGTCCGGTGGTATAAACCATCTCGCCGACCTGAACTTCAATCGTGCCGGGAATATAACCCATTTCAAGCATCTCTTTTTTACCGGTGCCGCTGACCACGCCGATTGCGTTCGATGTGGCAAGCTCGCCGATCACGCCGCCCAAACCGGATTTGTCTTTCGTGACAAGATTGATCTGAGCGGTGATCGGGCTGACCGCAATAACTCTGCCGATTAAACCGCCATTGTTGACGATCGCCATATTCAATTTCACGCCGTCGAGACTTCCGCGATTGATGATTGCCGAATCAAACCAGAGCGACGGGTCGCGTCCGATGATTTGGGCGGGCAGAATATCATATTTCGACTCGCTTTTCAGTTTAAGAAGCACCTTCAAACGCTCGTTTTCCTTCGCCAGTTCCTGCTTTTGCTGAACCTCGACCTGAAGCTCTTGAACCTGCTGTTTGAGCTTGTCGTTTTCGGTCTGCGCTGATCGTAATTTTACAAAGGATTCAAAATAACTGGTCACGGAAGATGTCACACTCGTCACCGGCGACTGCACGAAATTGGCAACCGCTTGTGTCCAAACTCTGATCACTCTTTCTTGTGAAGTCGTTTTCGCATCATACGCCATAAGGACGAAATTGCCCAAAAGCAGGGCAATCATCAGCCAAGGCGTGAGTCTCCAAACTTCTTTCTGACTTCGCTCAACCATATCTTTGAGGGATGAGGGATGAGGGATGAGGGTTGAAAATGAGATTTTATTCATCCCTCATCCCTCATCCCTCATCCCTGTATTAACTTCCTGTCATTAGTGAATTA
>JANPDZ010000976.1:0-19366 GCA_031431735.1 Acidobacteriota bacterium
ATGAAGAAATTTCCGCGCAAGTTAAATTTCCCTTTAAAACCGACAAAATTAAGTCCCGTTTCAAAAGTGTCGGCGCGTTCGCTCTTTAAGTTTTCATTTGCCAGCGTCAGCACATTTCCAACGCGAAAAGCGCGGTAAAGTTCATTTAAGGTCGGCGCACGAAACGATTTGGCGTAAGAGGCAACGAACGAAAAATTACGATTTATCTGGTAAAGCGCGGCAATACGCGGGCTGAAAGCATTTTCCGCCCGATCCGGAAAAACGCGCGTGTTTGTCTGATCATTTGATAAAGTTTTTATGGAAGACAGCGCGTTTTTGTTTTCCCAATAATCGAAACGCCCGCCGAAACTGATGTTTAATTTTTCCGACACGCGCCAAACATCTTGCGCGAAAACACCGATGATTTGCTGATTTCCGCCCGAACCGGCGAGCGAACTTGCGCGATTTCCCACGAAAATAATTTCATTGCTGAATCCGCGTACTTGTTTGAATTCCAGCGAACTTGAAACAACGTGATGTGCCCCGAAACTGCGCGTCCAGAAAAGATTTGCGCCCGAGCTTTGCGACGGAACACGCTGAATCCGTGAAAGCGTTTCGGTATTGCGGTTGTTGGAAATTGCCGAAAATGTCTGGTCATAAGTTTGTTTTTCGATAAAGACGCGAATCTGAAACGCGCCTGTTTTTTCGCCCGACGAATCTGCGCCGAGCGCGAGCTGACGAAAGTAAGTTCGGTTATTCGTCAAACTTGTTCCGTTATCGCGCCTTTCGCTGAAAATATTGGTTTTGAGGAAAAGTTTTGAAATGCCGAAGTTTAAACCGGTCGCTACCGCTCGCGGTTCTGACAAATTCTCCGCGCCTCCGCGTCTCTGCGGTGAAAATATTTTTTCTATCGTCAAAAATCCGTTATTGTGTCGGCTATTTGTTAGCGTATCAATCGCGCCGCGTTCTTGTTCGGCGGTCGGAATATAGCCTGCGGTTTGAAATGATTCCAACGCAAGCGCAAAATTCCAACCGCGCTTTCCATAAGCCGTAAAAAGGCTTCCGTCAAAAGTAGCTTGCATTCCGGCGGAAGTTTGAAAGCGCAAAATCGGTTTTTCATCAAAAGATTTTGTCCGTAAATTAACTGCGCCGCTCAATCCCTGGTCGCCGTAAAACGCGCTTGCACCGCCGCGCAGAACTTCCGCCTGCTGAATGGCTATCTGCGGAACACGCGACCAGAAAGTCCAACCGCCGAACGCATCGTTCAAAGACAATCCGTCAAACAAAACCGATGTTCGCGAAGCACCGCTTCCCGCCAGTCCGCGCAGATTTGCGCCTTGTGTTGTCGGGTTCGCGGTCTTGCTCGAACTTCGCCGAAACAAAGTAAATCCGGCAATTTGCCGCAGAGAATCGTCAATTGTTTGCGCGGCGGTCGTTTCTAAAGTTTCACGATTCAAAACGACAATGCTCGCCGGAGTTTCCGAAAGGCGTGATTCGTTGCGGGTAATCGAAACCGTCACTTCGTCGCGAATTGAGTAAGGCTCCAAAATAATATTCAAAGTTTCATTAAATCCTTTCGGCAGAATTCGAGAATAGCTTGCGAAAGTTTTGGCTTTGACCAAAAGCAAGGAATTTTGCGGGCTTTTCAGGTCAAAAGAAAACTTTCCATCCGCATCGGTCAAAGTCTCAGCGAGGATTTGCGATTTGTGATAAACGGTAACTTCCGCATTTTGAACCGGGGCGTTTTTTTGGTCGGTAACGATTCCCGAAATTGTCTGCGCATTGGCATTCACAACAAAAACTATCCACAGATAAGCACAGATCAACGTGGATTTTTTAAAGATTTGAAATTTGAAATTTGAAATTTGAAATCTCTCAAAGATTTTGCTGACCTTTATCTGCAATCCGAGTTTTGGCAAATTTTTGTTATCCATAATCTACCAGTAGATTTGAATATACGGTAAAAAAGCGAAAGGCACACATACCGGCAAGAGCGCGATAGTTTCGCGCTCTTGTCGGTATGTGTGAGCCCTTCCTATATCCGAACAAAAAATTATCTTTTACCTGAGAAAACTCATCGCGCTAAATATCGCAAAAATGAAAACGAGGGCGTAAATACAAAGAATTACTAGCGTTAAGATGCCGACAAAACGCCAAAAAGATTTCTGACTGCCAAGAGCCGTTTCCATCGCAACGTCGCCGCCGCCTCTTAATAAATCTTGAATAGCAGAAGCATATTGGTACAAGAAAAATGCCGGAGCAAGATACAATCCGCCCAGAAGGAAGTAAACAATTCCAAATATGGGACCAAATTGGGGACCTCGTCCCCCCATCGGCGACGGCATAAACATCATTAGTACCCCGCCCAAAAACATTAAGCCGACTGAGATAAACATTATTATGGAAATAAATCTTACCCAAGGCTTGGTCGCCTGCAAATGTTCAATCATCAAAGGCGTAACGGGAATATTTGCCAGACTGTCTGTTTGATTATGGTATGGACTTATATTGTATTCTTGATTCATTGATTTTATTCTCCTTTTTACTTTTTTAAGTAATACTCAGTAGATCCAAATTTCGGATTTAGGATGTCGGATTTCGGATCATTAATCAATCCCAATCCTGAACTTCTTCCGAATTTTAGATGTTTCTTCCGATAATTGGCGGGTTTTCTCGGTTTCAATTGTTTTCAATGATCGCTTTTTACGGTCGAAAGTAACCCGTCTTTCCAAATTTGGATCTACTGATACTACTTTTTGTGCAATCGATAATATCAGCATTCCAAACGATTTTCCAAACATATTTTGGCGCGGTTCTATTTTTGAAATAAAAATTTGATTATTTCATCAATATCTGGTGAGTTTTTCTTGCCCATTTATCAAGAATTAGCGCAAGACCACTTCCAATTGGCTTTGCAATTGGTGGTGGATAGGCGCGTGGCAACGCCAGGTGTATTTTCTTTGCTTGCAACGGGCGCAAACCTTTGTGTAAAATAAGATTAGAGTGAAATCGTTCAAATACAAAATTCAAGTTTCCAAAGCCGTTCAAAACAAGTTTGAGCAAACCCTTGATTTGTGCAGAGAACTCTATAATTCTGCTTTGCAAGAACGACGTGATGCTTGGACAATCAACCGCGTTTCGATTAACTTTCACTCGCAAGCCGTTCAACTGCCCTTGATTAAAATTGACCGTCCTGAACTTGAAGATATTTACTCGCAAGTCTTGCAGGACGTTCTGCGTCGTCTTAGCAAGGCATTTGATAGTTTCTTTCGCAGAGTGAAACAGGGCGATTCTAAAGTTGGTTTTCCGCGCTTCAAATCTCACAACAGATACGATTCTTTTTGTTACGTTCAGAGCGGATTCAAAATAATTGGCGACAAATTGATTCTGTCCAAAATCGGAAGCGTCAAAATTAAACTTCACCGCGCAATTGAAGGCACAATTAAAACTTGCACGATTAAACGAGAAGTTTCGGGCTGGTTTGTAATCTTTGCTTGCGAAACAAACGATGTCAGCAAAATGCCGATTCCCGAAATTAAAAACGCTGTCGGAATTGATGTCGGACTGACGACTTTTGCAACATTGTCGAATGGCGAAAAGATTAAGAATCCAAAGTTTTTCAAGACAGATGAAAAAGCATTGG
Source organism: Acidobacteriota bacterium (assembly GCA_031431735.1). Classification (GTDB taxonomy): domain Bacteria; phylum Acidobacteriota; class Blastocatellia; order Pyrinomonadales; family Pyrinomonadaceae; genus JAFDVJ01. The sequence goes on from JANPDZ010000976.1 coordinate 3,623, forward strand.
CAAGAGCTAATCGCGCTTTGTCGAAAGAAATTAAACACAGCAAACCGTTCAAGCGGCGGGTGAAAGTTCTGCAAAAGATTCATCGCCGAATCGCTAACCGTCGAAATAACTTTGCTCACCAAGAATCTCGAAAACTCGTCAATCGTTTTGACTTGCTTGTGTTTGAAGATTTGAGCATTGCGAAGATGATGCAAAACGGCTTTCTTGCTAAAAGTATTTCTGATGCCGCGTGGAATCAATTGATTAGTTTTTCTCTTTACAAAGCTGAAAATGCTGGTAGATACTGCGAAACAATTAATCCCGCTTACACATCTCAAACGTGCCGAATGTGCGGTCATTGCGAAAAGGCAAACCGCAAAACTCAAGCTATTTTTGAATGTGTAAAATGTCATCATACTGAAAATGCGGACTTCCACGCCGCTAAAAACATATTGACTGCAGGATTACGCAGTTTGGGAATTTCTTCCCTAGAAGCCACTTCCAAGCCTTGCTTGGTGCTGGAGTAATCACTTAATCTCCGCTTTTCTAACTGCTAATTTCTCAATTCTATTTCTTCGCACTTCAAAACCGATTCCCGCCGCTTCTGACGCGGTGATCGTGCCGTTTGCCGAAACTTCAACAGCAGGTTCGATAATGTCTTCGTGCCAGTATCTTTTGCTGGCAGAAACATCGCCCGGAAGCGTATAGCCGGCAAGCGTTGAAATGGCGATATTGTGTGCGCGTCCGATGCCCGATTCGAGCATTCCGCCGCACCAGACCGGCATTCCGCTCGCGCGGCAGATCTGTTCGATGCGTTTCGATTCGCTGTGCCCGCCGACTCGCCCGTTTTTGAGATTGATGATCTTGCCTGATTCTAATTCGATCGCTTTTCGCGCATCTTCGGGCGATTTTATCGGCTCGTCAAGACAAATCGGCGTAACAATTTCGCGTTGTAATTTGGCGTGGTCAATGATGTCATCGTGTGAAAGCGGCTGTTCGAGCATCATCAATTTGAATTCGTCCAGACTTTTTAGTTTATCAATATCGTCCAAAGTATAAGCCGAATTTGCATCGCCCATCAACGGAATGTCGCCGAACATTTCGCGCACTTTTTTGATAACATGATAATCCCAGCGCGGCGAAATTTTTATCTTAATTCGCTGATAACCCGCGTCGAGTTCGGTTTTGATCTTTCCTAAAAGCTGTTCGACCGAATCTTGAATCCCAATCGAAACTCCGCAGGCAATCTCTTGATTAACTCCGCCAAGATGCCGCCAAAGCGGAACATTCAACCGCTTCGTTTCCAAATCCCAGCAAGCTGTTTCAATCGCCGCTTTCGCCATTCGGTTGCCGCGCACATTTTTCATCAAATCCCAAATCTGCGCGGCATTTTCGACTTCCGCGCCAATTACAAGGGGAGCGAGAATTTTTTCGATGACCGCCCAAGCCGCGTCCGTCCATTCTTCGGAATACGAAGGCGTTTCGCCCGCCGTGCATTCGCCCCAACCTTCCGCGCCGTCCGTATCCAAAACCCGCGTTAAGATAATTCTTCGTTCGTAAGTTCTGCCAAAACTCGTTTCAAAAAAATGGACGAGCGGCAGATTTATCTCGATAAGTTCGATTGATTTGATTTTCATCAGTTTTATTTTTAACGCTAGTGGCGCGAAGATGCAAAGACGCAAAGATTTAAAGAAAGATTGAAGCGTTTTTCTTAGTCTTTCTTTGCGTCTCTGCGCCTTTGCATCTTTGCGTTAAATTTAATAAATTAATCAGTTACATTTGGCGCAATCGTTGTTTTTAGTTTGCCGATTGACGGCTTTCAGATCGCGCTGATAGCCTTCGATAATATTCAAAATAAATTTGACATCCGTGTCTTCCATATTCGGAAAGCGTCTGTAAGTTTCTGCGACGGAAGCGTTTAAGAAGTTTTCAGCCTGACGGTAATTTTGGCGTCTGACAGCTTCGGTCATATCGAACAGCGCTTGTGCAAGCTCGGCGATCGTGTAATTTTTCTTGACTTCCGGGTCGGCTAAAAGTTCGGAAGATTTTCGCTCGCTTGGAACAAGGCGAACTTCCTGCACTTCTTCGATCGTTTTTTGGCGTTTGACATCGAAATACGACAGGCGCACTTTCACAATTGAGGAAGTCTTCAGCGGATTTTTAGCGCGAAAACGCATCATCACAACCTCGGTCAAACCGTTGTTCATATTATCAAGATTGATCGAAACGCCGTTTGCGCGAATGCGCGGCGCGTAGCCGTAAATCTTTTCAATCTGTAAATTTGAATCGTGATCAACGCTTACTTCGACTCTTTTTGCAACCGACGAGATCAGACTTTGAACCTCGTTGACGAAAACTTTTTCGATGTCCTGATTGTCGGAAACAAAATGATAAAGCCCGCGTCCAGAAGTTGCCAAAGTGCGCAGCAGATCGTTGTTCAGATCCTGCCCGACGCCGATCGTCGAAAGATCAAGACCTTGACCATTGAATTCCGAAGATTCGGCGGCGATTCGATCAGGCGCGATCACGCCGACATTCGCAATTCCGTCGGTCAAAAGAATCACGCGATTGGTTGCTCCCTGAAGAAAATTCTTGCGCGCTTCTTTATAACCAAGCATCAATCCGGCGTGCAAATTGGTCGAGCCATCCGGTTCAATACAGTCAATCGCACGGCGCAATTCGTCGCCATCGCCAATGCGGCTCGCGGGAAACAAAACCCGTGCGTCGGTGTCAAAAACGACGATCGAAATGATGTCGTCAGGACGCAATTTTCCGATCAGTGTCCGCAGAGATTGTTTGACCCGCGACATTTTATCGCTGTCCGCCATCGAACCGCTTTTATCAATCACAAGAGCCAGATTGAGCGGACGCAAATCCGTTCGCTCAGAGACTTCGGCGGTTGTAAAACCAATTTGCAACACGGCTTCGCGCTGCGCGGCTGAAATTTCGTCGTTTCCCCAACGCGTATCGAGCGCGACCGCTTGCCCGACTTTCGGAAGCGGCAGACGATGCTTGTGATAATTTACAAACTCTTCGACCGCCACCTCGTCAGGCGTTTTGAAATTGACCGTCGGCTGGTAATAATTTGAATTTCCCGAACCTTTATTTCTCGAACTTGTATTGGTTGAACCCGTAGTTTGCGAATTCGATTTTGAAATCGCGCGGCTTTGAGAAACCGAAGCCGAAGAACCGCTCTGTTGCGCCAAAACATTTATTCCGAAACATAAAAACACTCCGCCCAAAACGAATAAAAATTCGCTGAAACGAAAAACTTTCATCATATTTTCTCCTTTTGTTGATTGAATTTCTAAGCACTCGGGGAGAGCATTTTGTAAAACCCTTTTGTCTAAAAGATTCTTTGAATGGAATTTTAGTTGCTTGCCGAACACTTTTTGTTTAAATTTCGACAAAATCCAATTTCGTGAAATACAAATTCGGAATAGATAATAGATTTTATCTCTCATCTCTTATCTCTCATCTCTCATCTCTCATCTATTCCGAATAGTTGCGTCTTTCATTAACCAAAATCTGCTCTTTGACCGGAAGGTCTTATGGTCTTTGAAAAATAAATCCGTCAATAAAAAATCGTGTGCGCCGGGAGCGCCGGCGGCGAGTCTGCCCCGCGTCAAGGCTTGGCAAAGACGCGGGCAAACGTTGAGGTGAAAATCAAGTTAAATTTATATAGAACCTGTTTGATTCGGTTGAAGTGGGGTGTGAATGGCAACCTTTCGCAAACGCTCGGCGGCTTGAAAAATATTGTCAACGGTCGGAAAAACCTTAGTTTCGGTTTCGGGTTTCATTTTGTTATTAAGCAGGTGAGCATAAGTTTTGCGACATAATGTTTTCGTTCAGAGTCCAAACGCGGAACGCACTTTGCCCAACCGCCGCGCTTCGCTGGCGGTTTCACGCTAAAGCGTGGACTCTGAACGAAAACCAAAATGTCGCAAAACTTTTGGTCTGGTGCTTATACCGGATAAAGCATAAGTAAAAATTATCTGAAAGAAAAACCGAAAAAGCAATAAAAAAATCCTATTGCCTTTTCGGTTTTATTCTTACCGTAAAAATCTGAGTTTTTTCTACTCGGTCGAAACAATTTCTTCTTCGTTCAAAGCCGCGTGAAGCGTGTGCCACGACAAACTCGCGCATTTGACGCGCGCCGGAAATTCCAAAACTCCGGCGAAAATCTTGAGCTTTCCCAAAGAATTTTCCTGCCCTTCGGTATCGAGTTCGCCCGTCACCATTTTGTGAAATTCGTCAAACAAAACTTCCGCTTCTTCCTTTGATTTGCCTTTAACGGCTTGCGTCATCATCGAAGCCGACGCTTTTGAAATCGCACAACCCGAACCTTTGAAAGCAACATCTTTAACGCGGTCGTCTTCCATTAAGACATAAACGCGGAGCGCGTCGCCGCAGAGCGGATTATTGCCGTCGGCAGTTTGTGTTGCGCTTTCGATCTCGCGAAAATTTCGCGGATTTTTGTTGTGGTCTAAAATAACTTCCTGATATAAATCGTTTAATTCTGACATATAATATTTGCAATTAATGATTTGCGGTTTTCTTTTTTCTCAACCCGAAAGTCGCGCCTCAAATCATTTTGATTGCTTCCAATTATAGCAGATTATCAAAACAAACCGACAATATTGCCGTTTTCATCAATATCAATTCTTTCCGCCGCCGGATGTTCGGGCAGGGCGGGCATCGTCCGCATATCGCCGCAGATCGGATAAATAAAGCCCGCGCCGACCGATGCGCGAACTTCGCGGATCGGCAGTGTAAATCCCGACGGTGCGCCTTTTAATGTCGGATCGTGGCTCAAACTCAAGTGAGTTTTTGCCATACAGATCGGCAAATTGCCGAAACCGTTTGCCTCGTAATCCTTGATTTGGCGTTCGGCATCGGTTGAAAAACTGACATCTTTCGCACCGTAAATGCGCGTCGCAATTGCCTCGATCTTGCTCTTGATCGTTTGTTCGAGCTCGTATAAAAATTTGAATTCGTTCGGCTGATTAGCCGCTTCGATAACCATTTCAGCGAGTTCGATCGCGCCTTTGCCGCCTTCCGCCCAATGCCGCGAAACAGCCGCGCCGAGCGCACCCGATTCGACCGCAATGCGCCTGACGGCTTCGATCTCGTCCGGGTAATCGCTGTCAAACGCGTTGATCGCAACAACCGGCGTGACGCCGTGAATTTTGACGTTTTCGATCTGCTTGCGCAAGTTTGCCGCACCGGCTTCGACATCCGCGACCGAATTTTCGAGCATTGCCGGCGGCAAGGGTTTGCCGGCGACGATTCTATATTTTCCGCTGTGTGATTTGAGCGCGCGGATCGTTGCGACGATCACGCAGGCATCAGGTTTCAATCCGCTGTAACGGCATTTGATATTAAAGAATTTTTCCGCGCCGATGTCCGCGCCGAAGCCTGATTCGGTAAAGAGATAATCGCTGCATTTGATGCCGATCAGATCGGCTAAGATACTGCTGTTGCCGTGCGCGACGTTGGCAAAAGGTCCGGCGTGTACCAAGGCGGGCGTGTTTTCGAGCGTCTGCATCAGCGTCGGACGGATTGCGTCGCGCATCAAAACGGTCATTGCGCCCGCCGCGCCGATCATTTCCGCCGTGACAGGCTTTTTATCATTCGTCATTCCAACGACAATGCGCCCGAAACGCGCACGCATATCCTGCAGCGAATTGGTCAGCGCCAAGATCGCCATTACTTCCGAGGCGACCGTGATATCAAAGCCGGTTTCGCGCGGATTGCCGCCTTCCAATTTTCCGCCGAGACCAACAATAATATGCCGCAAGGCGCGGTCGTTCGTGTCAACGACGCGTTTCCACGTCAGGCTGAACGAATCGATATTGAGCGGATTGCCGCGCATTAATTTGTTGTCAATCATCGCCGCGAGCAGATTATTTGCCGCCGTGACGGCGTGAATGTCGCCCGTCAGGTTGAGATTAAAGGTTTCCATCGGGACGACCTGCGAATAGCCGCCGCCGGCCGCGCCGCCTTTGATGCCGAATGTCGGTCCCTGCGAAGGTTGCCGCAGTGAAACAACGGCGCGCCTTCCGAGATGCTTCATCGCTTCGCCGATCCCGATCAGCGTCGTTGATTTGCCTTCGCCGAGCGGCGTCGGCGTAATCGCCGAAATATCTATGTATTTGGCGTTCGGGCGAGTTTTGATCTTATCCAAAACGTCGAGCCGCAGTTTTGCGATATACGGGCTGCCGTAAATGTCAAAATCATCGGGCGCGAGTTCGAGTTGCGCGGCAATTTCGTGAATTGGTCGGAGATTGGCGTGCTGTGCGATATAAAGGTCTGAATTCATACGAGAATTATCGGAGCCTTTCGGACAAATTTATGTGATTTTGCTCACAAATCCTAAAAACATCTTTAATGCTGGAACTTCTACCTGATCATTTCGGCGCCGGGGTTACAAGTAAGTTCGACAACGGTAAATTTCTTCCGCAAATCAGATAGCTCTTTGGCTTGATTGGCTAAAATTTCCTGATAATCAAACGGCGGATTTCCCCAACAACCAACCAAGCGATAAAATCTTATCTCCTTCCCCGCTTGATCGATCAATTTTCCGGCAACACATTTTCCGCCGATTTTTGTAAGTGTTTCTTTGACACTAACAATGCTGACCTGACGTGTTTGTGTAACGTTATCAAAACCCATTTTTTTTGCCGAAACAACCGTTTCGAGTGTGATTCCTGCGGGCAAACATTTTGCGACATCATCAGATTTGATTACCATTGATTTTTTTATTTTGTGTCTTGACTTCACACTTTTCTGCGCCGCAACCATTTGCGAACAAAATATCAAGAAGATGAACAGGAAAAGAAGTTTTTTCATAATAGATATCACCTGTCAATCCCGGATGCAGTTTGTGATTTCGCGGCTGCATTAAATCTTATCGCCAATCGGAGCGGTAAATCCCTCCTCAAAAATGTTTCCTGTGTTCAACAATTGAGCAGGCTCAAATAATAATACTTCAACCTCATTTTCTGCAACCGGACGATGCTCAACACCGCGCGGGACGATGATGAATTCTCCTGTCCTGAGTTCAACGGTTTTATCACGAAATTCGATGCGAAAATTTCCCTTTATTGCCAAAAACATTTCGTCTTCCGCTTCGTGATGATGCCACGGAAATTCGCCTTGAAATTTAACCAATTTAACTTCCTGACCATTGAGTTCGCCGACCACTTTCGGCCGCCAATGCTCATTTATCAGCTCAAATTTTTCGGCCAGATTAACTTTTCCTGATTCGTCTTTTACACCGATAGTTTTCATATATTTAGATCAATTTTCCAAAGCATCCTTTGATAAGTTGAAGATTCGCGTCAAAAATGAGCCGAACTGTTTTGTGTGGTCAACAATGCTTCCTTTATCTCACTATAAATTTTCGTAATTGTTTAGGTCTTTGGTCTTTAGTTTTTGGTTTTTGGTTTTTCGAAGAAATTGCAGATTGGCGATGAATTTCTCACCACGCCCGCTTATTTTTCCGCGCATCTTGATTGAAAATCAACGGGTTTAACTTGAATAAAACCAAAAACTAAAGACCAAAAGCCAAAAACCTACTCAAATACCAATTTTTATAAAGCCTTCAAAAAATCGCCGTCAATTATCAACAATTTTACACGTTTTTCCGTGATCGAACGATGCGCGCTCAAATCATCCGAAACGATGTATGTCATTCCTTCTTTAAGCACAAAATTTTCGCCCGATTGCTGTTCGGTGACGAATTCGCCTTCGAGACAATGGACGATATGACCTTTTTGGCACCAATGATCGGCCAAGTATCCGGCGGAATATTCGACGATCCGCACACGTAGTCCGCCGAATTCAACCGTCTGCCACAAAGCCGAACCGCTTTCGCCTTTGTATTCAACTTTCGGAACCGAATCCCAATCGATTATTTGAAACGGAATCGCGCTTTTATTCATAACTTAAGACAAACTTTTCGTCAAAAATTGTTCGAGCAGATCTTCCAAACCGACTTTCGCCGCGAAAAGTCCGGTTCCGTGTCCGCCGCGTCCGTAAATTTGTGTTTCGCAATTTTCACCGCTCAAAGATTTTAATTTTTTGACTGTTTCGGCGGATTCTTTGTCGTCATCGGCGGCAACAAGCAGCAACGGACGCGCGCCATAATTTTTTACTGCCGTTTCGGTCGGCATATTGCCGAAATAATTTATCCCCGGCGAAAGTAGCACGACCGACTTTACATCTTTATTTTCCGCCGCGTAAATCATCGCCAGACTGCTGCCGTAAGACGCGCCGACAATTCCGACGCGGGCGGCATCAACATTTTTCTGTTTCGCCAAAAACTGAAAGGCATTATCAACATCCGATTTCATCGCTTTAACAGTTTCATCCGTTCGTGACGGCGAAAGAGTTTTGCCGTCCGACGTTTTTGTGGATTCGCCAAATCCGCGTCCGTCAATCGTCAAAACGCCGAAACCTTTTGCCTGAAGGCGACGCGCAAATTCATCGTAAGATTTGCGATTGCTGCCCCATTGATGAAGCAGCAGAACAGCCGGCGAATTCGCTTTCATTGATTCGTAAAACGTGCCGACGATCTCCGTTTTTTCAGCCGATTCAAATTTTATCGTTTGTGGTTCGGGAATTTTTATTTGAGAATTCGCCTGATTCGCGGCATTGTTCGCCGGAGCATTTGAATTCGTTTTGTCGGGAGAATTTGAAACGGTTTGGCTTTGACAACCAAAACCGGCAAAAATCAATAAACTGATAAATAATAATTTCGACCAAAATTTATAATTCATAATTGTCAGCGGCAGTATTATATGCAAAGTTTTACCTTTTCTCGATCTTCATCTTCATTCCGTATTTCGGGCGCAGCGTGACCATCGCCTGAAGTCCGATCTTTTGTTCGGTCGCAAGACTCAGCTTCCACTTTCTGCCTAAGATCGCGAGCAGCAGCACGCCTTCCATCCAGGCAAAACCTTCGCCGACACAATTTCGCACGCCTTTGCTGAACGGAAAATAGATAAACTTGTTGCCGGCTTCTTTGATCGAAAGTTTTTCCCATCGTTCGGGCTGAAACTCGTCGGCATTTTCCCAAAAACGCGGGTCGCGGTGCATTACATATTGGCTTGCCAGAACGAGTCCGTTTTTCGGAATTTTAAATCCGTTGAATTTGTGTTCTTCGGTCGCCAGACGCCCGATCGTCCAGGCGGGCGGAAAGAGCCGCATTGATTCGGCAAGGACGTGTTCGGTATATTTTAATTTGCCGAAATCTTCCGGCGTTATGGCTCTGCCGCCCAAAACCTCGTCGAGTTCGGCGTGAAATGCCGCTTCGGCTGGCGGGTTTTGCGAGAGCTGATAAAACGTCCAGACAAGTGCATTCGCGGTCGTTTCGTGTCCCGCCAGAAAGAGCGTCAAACATTCGTCGCGGACTTGTTTGTCGGTCATCGAGCCGCCGGTTTCTTCGTCCTGCGCCAGCAAGAGCATCGAAAGTAGATCGCCTTTATCTTCGCCCGACGCACGTCTTTCATCAATGATTTTGTAAATTACTTCGTCGAGCGTTTTGCGCGCATTTTTTAATTTCCTGATCGGCGGTAAGGGCAATCTTTCTAAATATTCGGAAAATGGCAAAAGCATAAAGTTGAACATCGAAACGATCGTGTTCATCGCCGCGCCGACCTGCATCGCATCGCCCTCGACATTTGCGCTGAACAAGGTTTTGCCGACGATCCAAAGCGTCAGACACATCATTTCCTTGTCAATGTCCCGAAATTCGCCGTCCTTCCACGTCGCAGCCATTATTTCGCCGGATTCGATCATCGCCTTTGCATATTCGTTGATGCGGCTGCGGTGAAATGCGGGCTGAATCATCCGCCGCTGACGCAGATGAAATTCCTTTTCGCTCGTTAAAAGTCCTTCGCCAAGAAGCCCTTTGGCACGTTGAAGTGCGCGTCCCTTGATAAATTTCGAGTGATTTGTGACGAGCAGATCGCGTATCAGATCGGGATGATTTATCAAAAATGCGGGAATTTTGCCGACTTTGAAAGCCGAAACGTCGCCGAGTTTTGAAAGTTTCATCAAAAAATCCGTTGGGTTTTTACGAAAGGAACGAAAATGTCCGCCAATCAAATCGGTTTTCACGGTCGGCGGCGCAGGTTGTTGAATTGCTTTCATAGAGTTGATTCTAGCAGAAGAATTTATTTAAACGCAGAGAACGCGGAGAGCGCAGAGATTTTAAGAAAGCGTTTGTATCTTTTGATTTTCACTTAATTCGTTAAAAACCCTCTGCGCTCTCCGCGTTCTCTGCGTTTAATTTTTTCTTTTGGCTTTTAGAAATTTTGCCGAAAAACTGATATTTTAGTAACTTATGTCAGAAGCAAAAGTTAAAAAAGTGAAACCCGATATTCGCGCCATTACGCGCCTCGTGCCGCCGAGCGGCAATCTTGTTCAAGGGCAATCGGAACTTCCGATAAATCCGCAGCTCGCCCGTGAAGCGGCGGAGATAATCGCCGCCAGCCAGAATCATTACGGCGGTTCGGAAGGTGACCAAAATCTTCGCAAAGCCGTCGCCGAAAAGCTCAAAAAATATAACGGCATTTCGGTTGACGTTGACGCAAACCCGCTCGAAATAATGATCACCAACGGCGGAACCGGCGCACTGATCGGCATTGCCCAATCTTTTTTACGCGGGAAATCCGCCCTCGTTTTCGAGCCTTATTATCCGTATCATCGAAAAATTTTAGATGAATTCGGCGGCAAAACCGAGACTTTTGAATTGGATACTGATCTGACGTTTGAAAAAGACGCTTTGCGCCTTCGCTGCAAAGAATTAAAAGACCGGAGCGATTTTCCGCTCAAGGCGATAATCGTTTGCTCGCCTGCCAATCCGTCGGGCAAGGTGATGTCGCAAACCGAGCTCGAAGCGATCGCGGCGGTCGCGCAGGAATTAGATTTGATGGTTATTTCCGACGAAGTCTATGAGCATTACGTCTATGGCGAAAATCCGCACACGCCAATCGCGACTTTGCCGGGAATGTGGGAACGCACGATCACCGTCAATTCTTTCTCGAAATCGTGGAATATTTCCGGCTGGCGTTTGGGTTACGCTTACGGCAAGGGCGAACTCGTCGCGCCGATAAATAATGTCGCAAACATCGTCAATGTTTGTCCGGCAACGCCTCTGCAAGCCGCGCTTTCCAGAGTGTTGATGGCAGACGATAATTATTACAACGACTTGCGCGAAAAGTTTGAAGGAAAACGCCGCTTTGCTTCGGAAGTGTTGGGCGAACTAGGTTTCAAAATCTACAATTCCGGCTCGGCATTTTATCTCTGGACGCGGATTCCCGAACAGTTTGACGATGCGTTGCCGTTTAATGAAATGCTGATGAAAAACGGAGTCGCCGGAACGCCCGGCAGTGCGTTCGCCGATTCCGACGATTGGGACGCGTATATGCGAATCTGCATCGCCCGCGAAGATTCCGTTTTGGAAGGCGCACTCGAAAAGATCCGCGCGGCTTTGCGGTAAATGTTAAGATGGTTTTGAGGCAAATTTATGATTCCGACCTTTGAACAAGCGATCGAAGTTATTCGTCAACTTCCGCCAACTGAACGCGAGAAAATAAAAAATTGGCTCGAACACGAAAGCGAAATCAATAAACCGGACGATTTTGAAGAACGTCAGGCAAGGTTTCGACATTCGATGCAATGGATTCAGGAAAACCGCGAAAAGTTTGACGGTCAATGGGTTGCGCTTGACAATGGAACACTTTTGGCACACGGAACCGACGGAAAAAAAGTTCACGCCGAGGCGCAAGCCAAAGGAGTGAAAACGCCTTTGATGCACCGCGTCAGTATTAAAGAGACACAACCTTTCGGCGGATGGTAGAATGTCGGAAATAATAGAATTCGATAAAACTCATTTTTACACTATGTTTGATGTCGGAATTACCGTTTCCGTCAATCTCTTTTATGCTGAAACAGAGGTCGAGTTTGATGCTAAAATTGATACGGGTTCAACTTATTGTGTTTTTCAAAGGCTTCACGCTGAACTTCTCGGATTGAGCGTAGAAGACGGCATCCCTTTAGAAATCGGCACGGCAACCGGAAGTTTTCGTGCATTTGGACATGAATTAAGACTCTCAGTTTTGGACATCGAAACCGTTTCAACCGTCTATTTTGCTGAAAGCAATTATTTTGACAGAAATGTGCTTGGCAGAATCGGATGGCTTGATCGCGTGAAATTGGGTTTAATTGAGCAGGAAGGAAAATTATTTTTGAGCAAATACAGCAAATAATATGAAAAAAATTTCAGTTCTTCTTTTAGTTTTAAGTTTTTTGATTAATGTTCCCTTTGTTCTTGCTGATGAGGGAATGTGGACGTTTGATAATCTGCCGATCAAACAATGGAAGGCGCGTTACGGCTTTGAGCCGTCGCAGGAGTGGATTGACCATATTCGGCTCGCATCATTAAGATTTGAAGGCGGTTCGGCGAGTTTTGTTTCGCCCGATGGTCTGATCATTACAAATCAGCACGTCGCAAGCGGGCAACTCGCCAAACTTTCGACGAAAGACAAAGATCTGGTCAAAAACGGATTTTATGCCCGCACGCAAAACGAAGAACTGAAAACGCCCGATATGGAAGCCAATGTGCTGATCTCGTTTGAAAACGTCACTGAGCGCGTCCAATCGGCGGTCAAAGCGGGCGCGACCGACAAAGACGCGAACGTGCAACGCCGCGCCGCAACTGCCGCGATCGAAAAAGAATCAACCGAAAAAACGGGTTTGAAAAGCGAGGTCATCTCGCTTTACAGCGGCGGCGAATACTGGCTTTACCGCTTCAAAAAATACACCGACGTCCGACTTGTTTTCGCGCCCGAAGAACAAATTGCGGCGTTCGGCGGCGATTACGATAATTTCACTTTTCCGCGCCACGATCTCGACATCACTTTTCTTCGCGCTTACGAAAACGGAGTCCCGGCGAAAACTCCGCACTTTTTGAAATGGTCGGAAACGGGCGCGATTGACGGCGAATTTGTCATTGCTTCGGGCAATCCCGGTTCGACGGCACGGCTTTTGACGCTCGCGCAGCTTCGTTATCAGCGCGACACGGGAAATCCTTTACAGAAAAAAGTCTGGACACTGCGCCGCAATATTCTGGAAAATTTTGCGAAACGCGGCGATGAACAACGGCGGCAGGCAAGCGGCGGAATTCGTTCGTTCAATAATTCGCTCAAACGGCTCACGGGGCAACAAGATGGCTTGATGAATCCGCGAATGTTTGCGAAAAAAGAGGCGGAAGAAAAGGCTTTGAAAGACGAATTGGCAAAGAAACCCGAATTGCAAAAACTTTACGCGCCGGCTTGGGGTCAAATCGAAAAGGCTTACGCGGAATTGCCGAAAATGGCAAATCGGCTCGCGTTTTCAAATCTCGCGCCGTCGCGTCTGGCTGGCATCGCCCAACAAATTGTGCGTTACAGCGAAGAGATCAAAAAGCCGAACGACCAGCGTTATCCCGAATTCAGCGATTCGCGCCTTGAAAGCTTCAAAGCGAATCTTTTTTCAACTGCGCCGATTTACACCGAATTGGAAGAAGCGTCGCTGACCGCATGGCTCGAAGAAGCCGTCAAAACTTTGGGCGCGGGCGACCCGTTCATCAAAGCCGCGATCGGCGATGCCGAACCGTCGGAAGTCGTCAAGCGCGCCGTCAACGAAACAAAATTGAAAGATGTTGCCGAGCGGAAAGCCTTGCTCGAAGGCGGTGCCGACGCGATTGCCAAATCAACCGATCCGATGATCACGCTGGCGAAAAGAGTCGAACCCGTCGTTCGCGAACTTCGCGCCTGGAACGAGGAAAAGATCACGAGCGTCGAAGCAAGCGCGGGCGAGCGCATTGCGAAAGCGCGGTTTGCCGCTTACGGCAGAACAATTCCTCCGGACGCCAATTTTAACCTGCGAGTCGCTTACGGCAGAGTCAAAGGCTACGACGAAGATACAACGCTGGTGCCTTTCAAAACTACTTTTTACGGTTTATATGACCGTGCGTTCGGTTTCGGCGAAACACCGCCCTATAATTTGCCGGCACGCTGGCGCGAAGGCCGCACGAAATTAGATCTCGCAACGCCGATCAATTTTGTTTATACGGCAGACACCATCGGCGGAATGTCGGGTTCGCCCATCATCAATCGCAACGCTGAATTTGTCGGCATCAACTTTGACAGCAACCTGCAAAAACTTTCCAATCGTTATTGGTATATCGAAGAAGAAGAAGGCTCGCGGGCGGTTGCCGTCCACAGTGCGGGAATTCTCGAAGCGCTCAGAAAACTATATGATGCCGGAGATTTGGCGAAGGAATTGACGGGCAAATAGTTCAGAGTTCACGCCTCAGCGTGCGACCCGCCGCATTTCGCCGGCGGTTACGGCAAACTAAGGTTAGGACTCTGAACATCAAAGAAAAGTGTTAAGAAAAATTCTCAAATGGTTCGGTTATTTTTGCCTGGTAGTGATCTTCATTCTCGCGGGACTTTATATCTATCTGGCGGTGCAAACCGGCAAACCGGCTGAAACGCGGGCGCTTTTTCAAAAATCCGAAAAGATGCGTCCGCTCGTTTTTGCGCATCGCGGCGGCGGCGGAATCTTTCCCGAAAACACGCTCGACGCGTTCAAATATTCAGCCCAAATAGGCGTTGACGTTTTGGAATTGGATGTTCATTCGACCGCCGACGGCACACTCGTCGTAATGCACGATACAAAATTTGACCGCACCACGAACGGCATCGGAAAAATCAGCGGAATGACGCTTGCTGAAGTCAAAAAACTCGACGCAGGTTTTAATTTCACGACCGACGGCGGAAAAACTTTTCCTTTTCGCGGTCAGGGAATAACGGTTCCGACGCTTCAAGAGATTTTTGATGCGTTTCCCGAAATGACTTTCAACATCGAACCGAAACAGATCGAGCCTTCGATCACAAAGCCTCTGTGCGAAATGATCCGGACGCAAAAAATGACCGGAAAAGTGATCGTCGGTTCATTCCGGCAAGCGGCGATTGACGAATTTCGCGCCGCCTGTCCCGACATTGCGACGGCCGCGACGCCGCGTGAAGCAAGCGAATTTCTCGCGATGTATAAAGTCGGTCTCGCCGCGTCATACACGCCGCCGATGCAAGCCTTGCAGATTCCGCAAAATCTCGGCAGTTTACAGATTGTTTCCAAAGACTTTATCGCAGCGGCACATAAACTTAATCTGCAAGTTCACGTTTGGACGATCAACGATCCCGCAGAGATGCAAAATTTGGTTGAAATCGGCGTTGACGGAATTATGACCGATTATCCCGACCGTTTAATGAATTTGCTCAACAATGGACAAAATATCGTCAAAAAAGTTGAGTAATTATTTTAGAGGCAAAATTATGAAAAAACGCGGCGTATTTATATTTCTATTCATCTTTCTCGCATTTTCAGTCCTGCCGATTTCCGGGCAAACCAACAAAAAAGCCGAGATCAAACGGATCGAAACTTATGTCAAATCGGTTGAGGCTTCCACTAAAAGATATAAAAAACCGCACCTGATTTTCGCCGACATTTCCGATTACAACGATGATTTCAAAGGGAAATGGCGAAAATTTGCGTCCGAAAAGACTCTGGAAAAATTTCGGGAAACGACCGAAGCCTATACGATCGCTTATAATTGGCGAAAAAACGGCAAAATCGTTCAGTCAAATTTCACGCTTTTCAGCCCGTCGGGCGATTGGGCGCAATATGATTTTCATTATTTTCGCGCAAACG